>NZ_JAKGAW010000001.1:0-255256 GCF_021532475.1 Pseudoalteromonas sp. APAL1
GCTGTAAGCTGTAAGCTGTAAGCTGTAAGCTGTAAGCTGTAAGCTGTAAGCTGTAAGCTGTAAGCTGTAAGCTGTAAGCTGTAAGCTGTAAGCTGTAAGCTGTAAGCTGTAAGCTGTAAGCTGTAAGCTGTAAGAAATAAAAACCCTTGTCATTCGAATGACAAGGGTTTTTTTATAATTAATCGTACAACAATTTACTTTCAGCCTGTTCTATAGATTTATATTGTTTAATAATCCACAAGGATCTTCTTTCAACTTTTTTCTTCCAATAAGTATCTACTTTACTAGGTTGAGGGTACTTCAAGCGTGCAATAACTTTTGCATAAAATTCTAAATCATATATTTGAGGCTTAAGATTACAGCAAAGAGCAATATAGCCATTCATTGAAGTACCAAAAAATGCCATTGATAAATAACTTTCTGCTATTACTTTTTTACTCAGCTTAATACTCACCAGCAAAGCTATTATTTGTTCTTCAATCTTTCGAGAGACGTTTTTATCATAGCGACCAGTTACAGTTCGAACAAATTGCTGCTCAATCGTACTAGCACCTTGAATATTTCCTCTAAAAGTACTGAAAAGGGCCCTAATAATCCCATAAAAATCTACTCCATAATGGATGTTATTTCGCTTATCTTCTCCTAAGTATAAACAATGGATTAAACGCTCATCAAAGTTTTGGTGTCTAATATTCGCTACTTCTAAACAAAGGTTAAAATATTCTCTTGTTTTACGTATGTTTAAAATATAAAACAGAAAAGAAATTAAAAGGAAAGGCAAAGATATTATCAGATACAAGATTCTTAAAATGGTATTCGTTGCCAAACTGAAAGTCCTTCTTGATCAGCTACAAAAGAATTAAACGTCCCTTTGAGAATACTCTTATTAACTTTTAGAGTAAAAAAGTTTGTTGATTCACGACCTTTGCCACGCTCATTAACATGGATATGAACAAGGTCTTTGCTAAAGTAATTTTTTTCGTAAACACCTGTTAGACTTCCTCTTGACCTATGTTCACCAACATACGCCCTCTCTCCAGTAGAAGAAATTTCATATATCTTTTCCACTGTTCCATACAAGTGATTTCCTTCTCTCCAAATAACAGCCACATATTGCAGAACCATATTTTCGTAAGGTTTATATGCTGTTTTTTCAGTGGTCATATCAAAATACCACTTACCAGATATATTTTCTAAGCCAAAGCATTTTTCACGAACCCAAAAAAAGAAAACAGCTAAGAAAACACCACCAATTATTGTAGATAGAGTACCAACAAAAAAACTCTCTAAAACCCCCATTTTATCTCCCTATTTAATGAAGCTTCGAACAAAATCAACAATATTTTAAAGCCTCAAGCTGGATTGCTGAGGCTTTAAAACTTAATCATTATGAACCAATGGCTGGGTATGCGTAGCTTGATTGTAGACCTAGTGGGATACCTAAGCCCCAGTACGCGAGTAAGAAGATGCTCCAGCCGATTAAGAAGGCGATTGAATACGGTAACATCATCGCAATTAATGTGCCGATACCTGTGCCTTTAACATACTTTTGGCAGTACACTACAACCAGTGGGAAGTATGGCATCAGTGGCGTGATGATATTCGAGCTTGAGTCACCTACACGATACGCAGCTTGCGTTAAATCAGGTGAAATGCCCAGTTGCATCAGCATTGGAACAAAGATTGGCCCTAACAGCGCCCATTTTGCTGAGCTTGAGCCAACAAATAGGTTCACAAACGCCGTTAAAAAGATAATACCTACCACAGTGACTGAGCTTGGCAGTGCCATTGCTTTAAGTAGCTCTGCACCTTCAATCGCAAGTAATGCGCCAAGGTTTGATTTACTAAATGCGGCAATAAATAACGCACAGAAGAACGCCATAACAATATAGTAAGCCATACCGCTCATAGCTTTACTCATGGCATCTATCATATCTTTAGAACTTTTGAAGGTACCCACTGCAAAACCGTAGACGGCGCCTGGGATCCAAAACAGTAAGAAAATAAGCGGTACAATTGATTGCATTAACGGTGAGCGGAAGTTAGTTAATGAGCCATCGCTGCTTCGCATGGCTGAATCGGCTGGGGCCGAAACAAACCAAAGTAAAGCAAGGCCTGCAATCATCACTGTGCTTGCAATATAAAACGCTCGTTTTTCGTCACTGCGCGCTTCATCAAAGGCAGGTAAATCTTGTGTGTCACCATCAAGTGGCGTGTTTTGTAAACGCGGCTCGATGATTTTATCTGTGATATACCAGCCTAATAAGATAATAAATAGGCTCGAAGCCGAGGTGAAAAACCAGTTATTAAGCGGGTTAATCGCCATATCTGGGTTAATAATTTGCGCCGCACTTTGCGTAAAGCTTTGTAGTAACGGGTCAATGCCTGATGGAATAAAGTTTGCGCTAAAGCCACCACTTACCCCAGCAAACGCTGCTGCAATACCGGCAAGCGGGTGACGACCCATCGCATAGAAAATAACCCCAGCCAATGGGATAACTAATACATAACCGGCATCAGTGGCGGTATGACTGACAATCGCCACTAAAATAATAGAAGGCGTTAAAAGCTGTTTTGGCGTTACTTTTAACATTAATTTGAGGCCAGTGTTGATGAAGCCTGAATGCTCAGCAACCCCGACACCTAACATAGCAACGAGTACCACACCAAGCGGGGCGAAGCTGGTAAATGTTTTCACCATCGACGATAAGAAGGTGGCTAATGAATCACCCGCAAGTAAGTTATTTACAACTATGGCTTCGCCTGTGCGTGGGTCTATAGCGTCAAATGTGGTGCCCGAAAAGAGCCAAGATAAAAACCAAATTAATAGCATAGCGACTAAGAAGATAATCGCCGGATCGGGCAGTTTATTACCCACCCTTTCAATCGTATTTAGAAAACGTGCTATCGCACCGCTTTGTGCTTGCACATCATTATTGTTATTCATTTTCAAATTCCCTAGAAAAAATTCTCGTTAACCTTAACGTATCTAAGTAATAAGGTAAATTTTAAGTTAATAGCTTTACTGATAAAGCTAAGGTCTAGCTGTAAAAAAAGCGACACAGGTCGCTTTATAAATTTGGTTTAGATACTAAGTTAAGCTGCTAGCGCTTTAACTTCATCCCACAGACGCACAACAAGCTCTTTATCTTCTTCGTTTAGCTCACCATTGCGGTAAGCTTTAACTAAGCTTGATTCTACTTGATTGTTAAGCTCCTCAATTGACAAGTTTAATTCTTCTACTTGTGCATAACCTACCGCTAAGTCAAAGTGACCACGTAAATAGCCGCCCGCAAACAGTTCGTCGTCAGTCGCTTTATCAACTAAATCATCAAAATATTGCTGCGCTGCATCAATATAACTTACTAAACTCATTGTTACTTCTCCTCTGGGTGCAGCCCATCTTGATGACCCACTGCATACATAATATGGTCATTAAAACCGGTGGTTACGCGTATATAACCACTTAATTCATCGTCTAACTCACTATCGCCGGTATCGGCAATCAGCGGTCGGCCATTTAGGGCCTGTAATTTAGTTTTAGTCGCCACTACAATAATATTGTCACGACCAATAGCACGAATAAGTGCAGGGCTTAATTGCTGATTTCCTCTGCCAAATATATGGCCTTGGCCACCAATTAAGGTAATCACTAATTTAGTCGCTTTACCTTCGGTAAGCTCAAGTAATTGCTGAGCCGTTAAATCCTGTGCAACGAGTTCTTGATCAGCCACTAAATCAACACCTAACAAGGTATTTTCAAGGCCCATTTCTTCCATTATTGCAGCCACGGTTGAACCACTGCCCATCACATATAAACAGTCTTCATCCATTTCACTAACAACATAAGCCGCAATATCAGCAAGGACTAATTCATCCGTTTCTTTGCCGCCATTTTTAACTGCTTGCACATAACGCACTTCACTAGGTACTTGCATTTCACCATAGCGCTTAGCTTTTACCGTGCCTTCGCGAAATGCCTCTTCGTCGATATCCATCACATCTGCATCACCAAGGCTTACAAGCTCACCTTTTACTAACATTTCGACAACGCGACCTGCTGCCTTTGGAGTAATCGCATAAACACCAGAGTGTATTTTACAGCCAGCAGGAATACCCAACACAGGTGTGCTATCACCAACTGCGTGACAAATGTTGCGAGCAGTGCCGTCACCACCAGCAAATAAAATAAGATCGACACCTTGCTCGACCAATAGCTTGGCTGCCTGCTCTGTATCATCAGGGGTAGTGATTTCATTTGTTTGGTAAATGACGTGAGTATTAAAACCAAGCTGGCTTGCCGTTTGCTCACCCATTTCACCGTTTACAGTGTAAATGGTTAACTCATCTTGATGTGCAAGCAGAACCTCAAGTGCCGCTCGGGTGCGTAAGTTTGCTTTTGGCTCTGCGCCAAGTTGCATTGCCTTTGCTGCGGTATCTGCCCCATCACTGCCCTTGAGTGCCACACTGCCACCTAAGCCGGCAACCGGATTAACAATCAAACCTAATTTAAACTGCATCAGCTAAAACTCCTGGGTTGCTATGAAAATCGCGCTGCCACGTAAACTGTGCAGCGGATAATGGCCATGGGGTGTTATAAAAATCGCTCAATGCTTTAAGTAACGCCTCTGTGCGCTGATTAAAGCCAGATGCTAATAGATCCAATACTTGCTGATGAACCCGCGCTTGAAAGTCAAATCGGCAGGTTTGCTCGCCATTAAGATTATCAACCGATACATTAAAATCGAAACCCGCAGCTGTACTGAGCGCCCACTCAATGGCTTGCGGTTTTACTTCAACCGCTTCAAATTCAGCTTGCTGGTGTTTATCACGGCCATCTGGGCAATACCAATAACCATAATCTTCTTTTAACCGGCGTGCCTCTCCTGCCACCAGCCAATGGGCAATCTCATGCAAGGCGCTGGCATAAAAACCGTGGGCAAATACAATTTGATGATAAGGCGTTTGCTCATCAGCAGGCAGGTAAATAGGTTCATCATCACCTTTTATCAAACGTGTATTATGACTTTGATAAAAGGTGTTTTCAAAAATAGTGATTAAGTCAGCAATCTGATGCATACGGCTTGAATTCGTCTCGTTAAAAGCGTCACTAAAAACGAGGCGAATTGTACGGACTTTTCAGCCTAAAGTAAAAGCAACCGCCCTCAGTTACAGGTATTTTGCGATATCAACATCATCAATTTGCTCTGGGTTTAAATAGCGCTTTGCATACTCAAGGTAAATACCTGACGTTAAGAACAATTTGAATACATCTTCATCAACATGCTGATCGGCCACCATCTTGGCTAAAATATCAATGGCAACACTCAGCGGCTTGGCTTTTTTGTAGGGTCTGTCGGCTGCGGTCAATGCTTCAAATATATCAGCAAGCACCAACACGCGTTCAGGTATCGATAAATCATCCGCAGACAACTTACGCGGATACCCCGTGCCTTTTAAAGTTTCGTGGTGAGTCGAGGCATAACGTGGCACACGGGCTAATTCTTCAGGAAACGGCACATTATCGAGCATACGTATAGTACTAATAATGTGCTCATTAATTTTAAATCGGTCTTCACTTGTTAAAGTACCGCGCTGAACCTGTAAGTTATATAACTCTCCTAAGTTATATTTATACTCTGGAATATCTACTTTTATCCCTAACCGTTCATCATAGTGAATTGGTTTATCGTGGGCAATCAAATGCTCAGGCTTATCAGAAAGTAGCTTTTCAGTTACAGGGAGTTGCTCATCATTGCTATGAACTCGCAGCTCTTCGATTGGTGAAAGGCCTATTTTATCGTCAAAATAGCGCTGCCAAGTAATAGTGCTGAGCGCTTCTAAACGCTCAAGGCTAGCTTCATCCATAAACTCGCCCCCGACATTACAAGTAGCGATAAACGAAAAATCACTCCGCAGCTCTGCTTGGCGTTTAGTAAGTTCAGCCTCAAGCTCTGGCTGCTTTTCGGGTGTGGCTTGCAATGCTTTTAGATAAGCGATTTCTGCATCTCGCCAAAGTACTTCAAAACGTGTACGCACTTCGTGTATACGGTTGTATATTGTTTCTAACTTAGTGCCTTTATCTACGATATGCTCTGGCGTGGTAATTTTACCGCAGTCATGTAGCCACGCTGCGAGACTAAATTCTCTTAGCTCGTCTTTATTTTTAAACGCAAACTCTTTAAAAGCATGTTCATTTGAGTTTGAAGCTGCTTTGGCTAGCATAATGCCAAGCTCTGGTACCCGTTCGCAGTGCCCTGCTGTATAGGGAGACTTATCATCGATAGCCTGTGCGATAAGCTCAATAAATGACTCCATTAAGGCCTTTTGCTTTTGCTCATGTTGCTGAATCGATTGACTCATTTGCACCATAGAGCGAGATAGGTTGTTAATTTCTTTAATACTGCTTTTTAGCGTAGAAACTTGGTCAAATTGACGCCGTTTAATCTTTAAGTTTTCGCCCTCTAAGGTCTTAATTGGTGCAACGATAGGTGAGGCAAAAAACCACGACACCGGTAAAACCATAATTAAGCATGCGGCAGTGATAAAAATAGAAAGCTTAATTTTCTCGCGAGTAGAGCTTAATACACCTTCTTTGGGCACCACTATCGCTAGGAAATCGCTATTATCGCCCATCTCAGAAAGCGGGGTGATATATACGTACTTTTCAACTCCATTAAGAGTCATCAAACGTAAATGGGCAAAGTTTGTTTTATCTTTAATTAAGGTTAAAAATTCAGGGTAAGGCACGGTGCCAATCACTTGTGGTTGCTGATTGGGGTCGCTTCCTAACCATTTACGCTCAAGTGCTGCAATATACGAATCTGGCAGTTGCTCTATTGCCATATCAATTAAATCTTTAAGCGCTGCATCCTCAGGGTGAAACAGTAAATGCAGCGTATCGGGTAAAAGGTCATGGCTGTAACTATCAAGCTGATTATATTGAACCCCATCGATAAAAAACTGCTTTTGGGTGTATTTAAACACCGCCTCGTTATCTAGGCCTGCAAAGACCCGCCCTTGGCTTACCGCATCAAGTACCGCTTTTGTACTTGGCAGCTCAACAATGTCGATGTCGGGAAAGTGCTCTTTGATCACTTTGATCACCGACCAACCTTCGCCAATTGCAAGCTGCTTACCCGCCAACTGCTTCATGCTAACAACTGGGGGCGTACCATGTGCAGTAATAATACTAAATGGTAAGGTTGCCATGGTTTGGCTCATAATACCAAGCGGCTCATTGGCAGGCGTTTTAAAAATAGGCTGAATAACATCTATTTCTTTTTTAGCAAATTGATTCAAAAACTCAGACCAAGTAAACCCATTGATAAAGGTCACTTTAATGCCGAGCATATTGGCCAAGCCATTAATGTAATCAATGCTATAGCCTTTGGGGTTACCGCCAACACTAAAATCCATTGGCGGCCAATTAGTTTCGTTTGAAACACTTAAATAAGGGTACTTAGCCAAGACACTTTGCTGGGCCTCAGTCAGAGGAAGTTTTTCAAGCGTTGGCAGAAGTAAGCTATGCTTTTGTTGGTTAGAGGCGACAATTTCACCGTCTTTATTATAAATATACAGCTCACTTAAATACTGGCTGCTCATTTTACTTTGCTGTTTGCTTAGGTACTCTGAAATGCTCGATAAGCTAACGTCTAACGCCAACACACTATTTTCGCTTGCTGACTTTATCGAATAGGTTTGCCCTGGTGCTTGCAGGTGGGTAAAGAAGTATGGTTTGGTTTTATTGACACGGGTAGAGTTTGCTTGCTTAAACCACAAACGCTCTCGGGGGTCATAGCTGGTACCTTTTGTTTGAGAGATGCGTAAATTAAATTGCTGGTCAAAATAATGAGTGTGCTGAACTCGATCTGCCCCTTCATCGGTAATATGGATCACCACCCAGCGATCAGCTTCGATGGCTTGCAGCTGTTGGCGAACTATTTCACTACTCTCTAAATTAATTAATTCGTAAAAGTCACCATTTTCATACCCCACATATAAAGCATAAAACAATGGATTGAGCTGCATGATTTCACTCATGACATTTCTCAGTTCACTTTTATCTTCATTGTTGGCACTGATAAGACTACCGTTTTGTACCATCACACTTAAAGTGTTTTCAGATTTTTCGTTCACACCGGTCAGATAATCAGCGACAGAGCCTGTGGCTAAATTAAAGTTTTTGACACTGGGTTCTAACGCCATTTTTTCACTGAAATAATATTGCAAACTGATGGCAATTAACGCGGTGAGTGAGGTTGCTAATACGAACACAGCAACAACGGTAAGACGAATCGAAAAACGAATTTTTTGTTTGAGTTTTTGAAAAGCAGATACCAGCACTTATGCATCTCCTTGCAATGCTTTGTTCGTAAATAATATTAGCTTGTATAATATGTATACACCAATAACTTTGTATTACAAACAAAAACACTGCAATATTAGCCTAAAGCATAAGCAAATAATTATCTTAGATATTTTTGAATATCGACCGAATCGATTTGCGACTCATCTAAAAACTGTTTTGCATATTTTAGGTATATGCCTGAGGTTAAAAATAGCTCAAATACATCACGATCAATATGCTCGTCATCGACCATCTTCGCTAAAATATCAACGGCAACACTCAGAGGTTTGGCTTTTTTATACGGCCTATCTGTCGCAGTTAGAGCCTCAAAAATATCAGCCAGCACTAACACTCGTTCAGGTATTGATAAATCTTTTGCAGTTAATTGGCGAGGATATCCAGTACCTTTTAATGTTTCATGATGTGTCGAGGCATAGCGTGGGATCCGAGCAAGCTCTTTCGGAAAAGGAACATTAGAAAGCATGCGAATAGTACTGATAACATGTTCATTAATTTTAAACCTATCCTCAGCAGTAAGCGTACCGCGTGAAATAGATAAATTATAAATCTCACCTAGATTGTATTTATACTCAGGGATTGTCATTTTTATCCCTAAATCAGGTTCGTAATCAATGGCCTTTTCATGAGGAATTAAATCACTTGGTTTATCACTCAATAGTGATTCTTCAACAGGCAAAGTTTGATCTTTAAGGTTTACCATGCGCAACTCTTCAAGTGGCGATAAACCAAGACTAGCATCGAAGTGACGATACCACTTGATGCTGGCAATCTGATGTAAACGATTTAATTGCGACTCATCCATAAACTCTCCGCCGACATTACATGCCGCAATAAAGCTAAAATCTGCATGCAACTTTTCAATCTCAGCGTCTAATTGCTGTTGTAACTGCTGTTTTTGTTCTGGGTTTACAAGCAGTTTTTCGTAGTAGTCTAGTTTTGCATCTCGCAGCAGTACTTCAAAGCGCATACGAACTTCATGAATTCGGTTGTAAATTGTTTCAAGCTTAGTGCCTTTATCAACAATATGTTCTGGCGTAGTAATTTTACCGCAGTCATGCAACCATGCTGCTAAACGAAACTCTCGTCGTTCATCTGGGGTTTTAAAACTAAACTCAGAAAACGCCTCATCCTTTGAATCTGATGCTGCATCAGCAAGCCAAATACCGAGCTCTGGCACCCGCTCACAATGCCCTGCCGTGTAAGGTGATTTATCATCAATTGCTTGCGCTATAAGCTCAATAAAAGATTCCATTAACGCTTTTTGCGAGTTTTCATGCTGCTCAATTGAGCGACTCATATCAACCATAGAACTGGCTAAATAATGAATCTCTAGAATATGGCTCGAAAGTGTAGAAACCTCATTGTAATCACGCTGTTGGATTTTTTTATTTTCGCCCACCAATTTCAAAATAGGATTAACAATCGAAGATGCAAAAAACCACGATACGGGCAAAAGTAACAATAAACATAACCCTGTGACTAAAATTGAGATTCTGATTTTCTCTTTAATAATTGCTAGCACATCTTCTTTCGCAACTAGCACTGTAAAGTAATCCACTTCATCAGAGTGCATATCGCCACTAAGTGGCAATGGCACTACAAACATATATTTTTCTTGACCATTTTCGTGCACATCAAGCATTTTACCGAACTGTTGCTTTTTATTGGCAAGCCCAGGTTGTTGCTCATCAAGTCGAATAAGCGCAGATAAGTCGTCGAATGTTCGTTGCTGACTTTGATTACGACTTGCTGCGATGATTTCGCCATCACCCCGGTAAACATACATTTCAGAAGAAACTAAGTACTGCATTTTAAGTTGTTGCTCTACAAGAAAGTGGCTCAAACTGGAGCTGGCTATATCAAGTGCAAGTACATCACCTGTGTCTGCTGACTGTATTGAATAGGTATAGCCCGGCATTTCTAATAGATTAAAAACATACTGCTCAGACTTTGAGACTGAGTCACTAGAGGCCTCCTTAAACCACTTTCGGGTACGAGGATCATAGTCAGTTTTTTCTTCGTTGACTCTAATAACCGAAAGGCTTTCATCCAAGAATAACTTTACGGTTTTGCGAGCATCACCTTGCCCGGAGACTTTATAAATCAACCAGCGCTCCAAAGGCCGGACTTGAAAACTAGCGGGTAAGGTTGCATCACCTTTTAAATTAATTACTTGCAGCATATCACCATTTTGATGCGCAAGAATTAATGAGTAAAAATCCGCATGTCGACTTAGTACCTCTATCAACACATTACGCAAGGTGTCTTTATCCTTGCTATCTTCAGAAAAGAGTCGAGTATCATGGATCATTACGCTGAGCGTATTATCAACCCGATGATTTATTCTCGAGATATGGTCTGCTATTTGTTGACTGGTCTGCTTAAATTGGTCCGTTTTTGTCTGCAGTACAAACTTTTCACTAAAGTAATAATGGAGACTAATTGCCACAATCCCTGTTAATAAACTTGCCAAGGCAAACACCAGTAACACACTGACGCGAATTGAAACTTTAAAGCCCTTAGGTTGGCCTGGTAGCATATTGCGGCTCCTTGCATGCTGAATATACCTATCTAGGTATAAAATAAAAATAAAAGTGAAATCTAAAACAACTTATTTAGACAGACTCGCTAGATTTTAACGACCAGTTGATTGCGACCAGCCTCTTTGGCTTCGTATAACGCTGAATCAGCTCGAGCAATAACAGACTTTTGAAGCTCCTCACGCATAACTGTCAAACCAAAGCTTGCTCTTATTGATAAAGACATATCATTTAGATGTAACGGCTCAGCATTCAGTGTTTCAATCATTTTATTGACAATTATCGTCGCATCTTCAACAGAACAAAGCGGCAACACAATTACAAACTCCTCTCCTCCAAAACGATAAACATCGTCAGAAGCTCTCAAAGACTTTGTAAGGAATGTTGAAAACTTTTCTAGCACAGCGTCGCCAACTTCGTGCCCATGGGTGTCATTAACACGTTTAAAGTAATCAATATCAGCTAAAACAACGCATACTTGTTTTGATTTATATTGATTTTCTTTACTGAGTTTTTGGTAATGCTCATAAGTATTATCAAACGCTCTGCGGTTAGGTAACTGTGTAAGCGCATCTTTCAAGGCCTGCTTTTTCATTTCTTGAGCTAATTGACCTAATTGCGTATTACGTACAAATAGCTCACGACGAATAATGTGTTCATGGGCAGCCATGATCGATCCCGCTAAATTAGCCGCTATGTGAGCTAAAATAACCACATAAAAAGAATGCAAATTTATATCTTTATTAAAATAAATAACGGAAATAGCCAAACAGCTATAAAACACACCTAATAGCGCTGATAGTTTCAAAGAGAGCAAAGTCGAGAAGTAAAATGTAATCAATACAATGACATCAAAAAACATATGCAATATATAATGACGCTCATAGGTGATAACCATAAATTGCATATTCAAAAACATAAATATCATAAAGGCGATGACCATCTTTATTAACTGCTTCGGTGACTTTACAAAACTAATACCAAAAGCAGCGCTAACGCATACAAATACAGTGATAGTTCTGCCAATCAAAGCAATATCAGGCCAGAAATCTGGCTGAATAATCATCTTATCGAAAAAAGTGACGAGCATAGTCACAACGGCGATTATACATGCAAGAAATTGAGCAAGCTTTTTATCTTGCACCAATTTACTTTGTATAAACAACAACTCAACCTGTTTCGACTTGAACTGACAAGCATAACGGTTAATAGTCATATCTTTGTTTAATAACTTTGCAGCATAAACGCCCATAAATGTGCCTACAACAAAAGGGAGAATGAGAAGTGTTGAATTAAAGAGCAACAACTCTATTATAGAAGGAAGAGATTAGAATTGAACTAGTTATTTTGTATAAAAATAACACATTTTAACCAGCACAATATAAGTAGGGACAAACGAAGTATTAATGAAATACTCCGTAATTATGTTATGAAATCTCTTTTCCTGCCTCATCACATACAACAATATCGGTTTCTTTTAATGCTTGATTGATCCAGGTTTGCAACACAGGGCATGCTAGCACATACTGGCAATAAGCTTGTGCTGCACTCGATAGCTCCACCTGATAGGTTTTAAAACGCAACACCACAGGTGCAAACATCGCATCAACAATAGAAAACTCGCCAAATAACCACGCATTAAGATAACGCTGCTGCTGAGCCGAAAAAATCTCATCGATACGTGCGATATCTTTTTTAGCTTGCTCTGATAATTCAACATGCCTTTTAGCGCGAATGTTCATCGGCATTTCATTGCGAAGTGCAGCAAAACCAGAATGCATCTCGGCAGCTAGACTGCGCGCTTTTGCTCTTTGGGCTATTTCACTAGGCCAAGCTGCACCATTTAGATAAGCATCATTGATATATTCACAAATAGCGAGTGAATCCCACACGATTAACTCAGCATCAATAAGTGCCGGCACTTTTTGCACTGGAAACTTACTTTTTAATGCTTCATAAAACTCAGGCGTATCTAAAACCAACTGTTGCTCTGTAAAAGAGATATTGAATTTACTCAGTAAATACCACGCTCTTAATGACCAAGTTGAGTAATTTTTATTGCCAATAAATAATTGCATTGCGCTTCCTTTAACGTTTAGATTAGGCTCACTATAAAACAGCAATTGGGTAATTACTCGCCAATTGTTTTTATGCTACCTATAAGTAAAGTTGATACATTATGGATATTGATGCCCTCAGGACTTTTTGTGCCTTTGTTGATACAGGCAGTTTTACCCGCGCTGCAGCACAGATTTGCAGAACCCAATCTGCGGTAAGTATGCAAATGAAAAAGCTTGAACAAGACATTGCAAGCCCCCTATTTGAAAAGCAAGGTCGTCAACTGGTGCTAACTCATCAAGGCCACCAGCTAGCAAGCTATGCAAAACAATTGATAGCGCTTCGTGATGAAGCGTTTAAGCAATTAAAAGCAGGCACAGGCAATATGCGCGTACGCATAGGTTGTCCTGACGACTATGCCCACTCTTTACTACCAGAGCTTGTTGGTGCCTTACATCAACAGTTTAATGCGCTAGATTTACAAATAAGCTGCGCCCCAAGTACTGAGCTTAGAGCCAAGCTAGACCAAGGTATGCTCGATTTAGTGATTGCCACTCGCTCGCCAGACAGCGAAGAAGGTTACTTATTACAATCAAGCCAAGGCGTGTGGGTGAAAAGCCCCGCTTTTGAGATTAACGATTCAACCCCACTTCCTATCGCCTTGTTTCAACGAGACTGTAAGTTTCACCAAGCCAGTATTGAAGGCCTTTTAAAGGCCGAACGCCGTTTTAATATTATTGCCTGTTGTGGCTCAGCGGGAGCGTTACATGGCTTGATTAAACAGGGACTGGCAATTGGCAGTATGGCGCGAATCAGCATGCAATCAGGTGTGGAAGAAATCAGCGATACCTCACTTCCGATACTGCCTGTCATTGATATCGTCCTGCTTTACGGTAATCATGCCCACAACCCGCTAAGTCATGAAAAAATTAAACAGCTTGTGGAAATAATTAAGGCATAAAGACCATATCAAGCTAAAGAAGCTTTACTAACTTACGAGTTCTATTAGGCTCTGTAAGGTATAAAAACTCTGTTAAATCATGGGCACTGTTGATCAGCATATGTTGCTTAGGTTGAGTTAATTGCCAACTTTCGGTTGCGGCAGTTGCCAAATCGATACGCTGGAAATTAATAGTATCAGCATGCTCCATAGTGACCGCTAATTGCTGGTTGCTTACAGATATACCAATGATGTCATTGTTAGCTGCTTGCCAAACAGTCTCAATATCTCCTCGGCTATTAACTCGAAACACTTCGTTGCTATTTGAAAAATAGATCTGGTCTTGCTCATCTAAATCCATGCCATAGCAGCTTAAACGTTTCCCTGAGCCTGTGAATGGTGTCAACTTTAGGCTTGTTAAATCGAATTTAGCCGGATGAAACGTCTGTCCATCCTCTGCTCGATACGAAACTAAAATCGCGTCTTGATTGTGATACATTTCTCTCAAATAGAAAGAATGATTGCCGTGAGGAATTGTTTCATAAGTGCCACTGCTTAAATCAATTTTAAACAATGTATCTTTACTTGCGGTGTACACCTGTCGTGCGTCCTGGCTCCAAACAATGCCAAATAACTCATGGTTATCAGGATTAGCAAAAATGCGCGTTTGCTTGCCATTATCGTATAAAAATAATTGTTTTAATCCAAAACGATGTGACTCAAAAACAAATTTCGTTGAGTCTGGCGAAAACACGGGTAGAAAGTCGATTGATGAGGTATCAACGAGTTTGGTCAATTTGTCAGGGGTGGCGCGTGTTTGGCTAACAATATCTACATCAACATTCACTAACTCCATCAAAATGGCTTCAGCGTCTGGTGTGTACTGGGCATCACGAATTATTTGATAATTATTAAATGAAATTAGCTGAAGCTCACCATCTAGCTCTAGATTAATAAGCTGATTTCGTTGACTAATCAATAGCGCTTGATTGTTCGGGTGCCAACTTAACCCTTGAATACCGTTTTCTATGATAGCAATAGTTTGTATTTTTTTACTGGCAAGGTCGAGTACATCAATACGGTATTTGTTTTGACCCGCTTCAATCCCCATTGCGACTTTACGGCCGTCTTTCGATAACGCATTAACGAGTAACCAATCTTGCTGTGTAGCGGCTAGTAAATGTGCCTTTTGTTTAGACTCTAAGTTGAGTGAAACCAGTCGAGTATCGTTGTTTAGTTTATCTTTTTCTATGTAATAGAGCAGCTTATCAGCATGCCAATCGATATGGTGACTGGTCAGAACGGTGTCATTTAAAACACTCACCGTCGCTTGTTCTAATGGCTGAAATTTCGATAAATCAATGCTTAATGTGTTCAGATATTGTTTCTGCTCTGCGCTTTTCACAAACGCAATCGCATTATCGGAGTTAGACCACCCCAAAGCGTAGTAGCTTGCTGCGTCTTCAGTTAGCCTCACCTCTCGCTCAGTCGCAAGCTCTTTAATCCAAATCTGCTGACTTCCTTTATTACCTCGAACAAAAGAAAGGTACTTACCACTATGTGAAAGTGACAAATTAGCTTCATTTAGTTCACTCGAAGTGAGTGGCATCAGTTGGGTAAAGTGAGCATTATCTTGTTGCTTAGGGACTAGTTGCCACGCAATAGCGATAAGGCTTACTAGTAAAACAAACAGCAACCCAAGATGTTGCGATTTTAGTTTTTTGCTTTGCCCCTGTGTTACTTTTTCAAGGCTATAACCGCGCTTAGGGTGTGTAATTATATACTGCGGATTTTTGGCATCTTCTTGGAGTGCTTTTCGTAGCAATGCGATACAACGCTGTACAGAACTTGGGTTGTAGGTAGCATTAGGCCACACTTTTGCAAAGATTACTTCTTGGCTTACAACTTCACCTTTATTTAAATAAAGGGTATGTAATACATCCATGACCTTTGGCTCGACTATTTGCTCATAATCTTGCGATGAAATTAAACATCGACTCTCATCAATTGCAAATTTGCCGATTCGATAACGCGCCACTTACTTCTCCAATAAATATTTACGAATCAAAGATTAAGGTTTTCTTAAGAGAAACTCAAGCGTTACTCCATTGTCACTTTGCTCTGGCTATTGGATTGTTTTTGCTATCTCAAAATAGGTAATAAAAACAATGTATAAATATTTATCAACGCTCACTATTTTCATCAGTGCTTTTTTAATTTTTCAAATTCAGCCGATGCTTTCAAAGCAACTTCTACCGCAATTTGGTGGTGGTGCTTCTATCTGGTCAGCAAGTTTAGTGTTTTATCAAGTCATGTTACTTATTGGCTATTTCTATGCGCATGGTATGGGTCGCTTTCATATTAAGTTGCAGGTAGTCACCCATATAGTTTTAGTCAGCTTTGCCACACTCATTGTTGTGACAGAATTTGCAGCCCCAAATCTCACAAATTGGCCGCCTACGCTTGCGGTGTTTGTTAATTTATTTATAGAAATTGGTCCAATATTTATTCTACTGAGCGCTACCAGCGTTCTTTTACAAAGATGGTATGTGCAAACTGCTTCAGCACAGGTGCCTTACCATTGGTATTCCATCTCAAACTTGGGTTCTTTAATGGCGTTAATGAGCTACCCACTCGTTTATGAATTACTATTTTCTTTAGAGCAGCAAACTACTTACTGGCTATTTGGACTCATCAGCTACTGCTTGTTATTAGCACTTCTTGTAATATTTTTACTAAAAAAAGCACCCGATTTATCAAGAGCATCTATTCAGACTAGGCATATCACGCTATTAAAAGGTAAAGGTCAATGGCTGTTATTAAGTGCCTTAAGCTCGGCCATGTTGGTATCTACCACGCATATGATCAGCACTAATATTCCACCCATGCCATTACTTTGGTCGTTACCTCTTGTAATTTACTTGCTCACCTTTAGTTACACGTTTGCCAACAAAGTAAATTATCAGCGTCATGTGTGGGCATATGCGTTTATATTTTCGGCTTTTACAGGCCTGCTGATGTTTTATTTTGGCAGCTTATTCAATGCCCTAGCCCAGCTTATAATTTACAGCTTTATTCTATTAACCGCCGGTATGGTCTGTCATGGTGAGCTGAGAAACAAAGCCCCTGAAAACGAGCAATTTACCGTTTTTTATTTTTATATCGCCCTTGGCGGTGTGTTAGGTTCGCTTTTCAGTACGCTCGTTGCCCCATTGCTATTTGTCCAGATTGACGAGTATTTACTTACATTAGCGGTTATCTTTAGTTTTGTGTGTTACTACCAAACAAAAGCTAAAACAAAGACAAACCAGCTCAAATTCACTCTCATGACCAGCTCAGTTACTTGGTTAGCATGCTATTGTTTTTTAGCGGTAAACTTTAACCAATATAACATTGCCACTAGCCGCAATTTTTATGGCTATTTAGCGGTAAAAGATATAAACACTCAATCAATAAAAGAAAGGCGCTTAATTGACGGCACCACGATTCATGGCTCAGAGCCACTAAATCCAAACCAACAGTTTGAGCAAAGTTATTACCACCAGCATACTGGTGTCGCTAAATCACTTGCCATACTAAAGCAAAACAGCGCACTAAACATTGGCGTGATTGGTTTGGGTGCAGGCGTTTTAGCTCGGTTTGCAGACCAACAGGATAGTATTCACTTTTTTGAGTTAAACCCTGCTGTGTACGAGATGGCAAAGCGTTATTTCTCATATTTAGAAAACAGTGAAGCCAAGCTCACAGTCAGCTTAGGGGATGGTCGTATTGCGCTAAAAAATAATGCGAACGAAGTATTTGATGTTTTAATTATTGATGCATTTTCCAGTGATGTAATTCCTGCACATTTGCTAACCCAAGAAGCAATGTCACTTTATTGGCAAAGGCTCAATGAAAATGGCGTATTGATTGTGCATATTTCAAATAATCATATCGACTTACTGCCTGTATTACAGGCACATAGCCAACACTTTAATAAGGCTATGTTAAAGTTTAGCTATCAAGGCCATAGCCCATCAGACATAGGCTCAGACTGGGTGGTGCTAACTGATAATCAGGCTTTTTTAAATCGTGTATCTATCAGTGATTTGTCGCCTATTAAACGCTACCCACATAGCGAGCTGGCAATGTGGACTGATAGCAAACACAGCCTACTCCCTTTATTAAAATTCTAACAGGCATAAAAAAGCGCGATGATAATCATCGCGCTCATTAACTGCTTTTACTTTATTTAAGACTGCGCTTAAATCGAACCTTTGATTGGTCCATGTTCGTGGCTTACATGTGGGTTTTGACCACGTTGGCGCAATAAGTGATCCATTAAGGTAATCGCCATCATCGCCTCAGCAATAGGAATTGCACGAATACCCACACATGGGTCATGGCGTCCTTTGGTGATCATCTCTACCGCTTCGTTGCTGGTATTAATGCTGTTGCCCGGTATAGTAATGCTTGAGGTTGGCTTAAGTGCGATAGAGGCAATGATATCTTGCCCTGTTGAGATACCCGCAAGTACACCGCCCGCGTGATTTGATGTAAAACCATCAGGAGTTAACTCATCACGGTGCTCAGAGCCTTTTTGCTCAACCACATCAAAGCCATCACCAATTTCAACGCCTTTTACCGCATTAATGCTCATTAATGAGTGTGCAAGCTCTGCATCTAGGCGATCAAATACTGGCTCACCTAAGCCTACAGGCACATTTTTAGCAACCACTTTAACTTTAGCGCCTACCGAATCACCTTGTTTTTTTAGGTCGCGCATGTACTCATCAAGCGCTTCTAGCTTGCTGGTGTCTGGAAAGAAAAATGCATTATTTTCTACTTCATCCCAGTTGTAGTCTTCTGCTTTGATTGGTCCTAGTTGGCTCAAACATGCTCGAATTTCAATACCATGAAACTGTTTTAAGTATTTTTTAGCAATTGCACCTGCCGCTACACGAATAGCCGTTTCACGGGCAGAAGAGCGACCTCCCCCTCGGTAATCACGGATACCGTATTTATGCCAATAGGTATAATCGCCATGACCTGGACGAAACACTTCAGCGATTTTGCCGTAGTCTTTTGAACGTTGATCGGTGTTTTCAATCAGTAAACCAATGCTAGTGCCTGTGGTTTTACCTTCGAATACACCTGAAAGAATTTTTACTTCGTCACTTTCGCGGCGCTGCGTTGTATAACGACTTTGCCCCGGTTTACGACGGTCTAAATCAATTTGTAAGTCGGCCTCGCAAATTTCAAGGCCTGCTGGTGTACCATCAACAACGCCGCCTAATGCAACGCCGTGGCTCTCACCAAAGGTGGACACTTTAAATAGTTGTCCAATGCTATTACCTGCCATTAACTTTCCTCATTCCTAATGACTACTGAGACCGAGCCCTCAGGCTCGGCTTTTAAAATCTGCCGTTAGTCAGCAAAATACTTAACTAGTTGCTCTTTGCTGATCACAAACACACCTAATCCACCTTGCTCAAACTCAACCCACTCAAACGGTGCATTTGGATATAACGCTTCCATATGTACCATAGAGTTGCCGACTTCGACAAATAACAAACCGTTATCAGTTAGATGTTCAGCGGCTTCAGCTAAAATTGTACGCGTTACGTCTAGGCCGTCATGACCCGATGCTAAACCAAGTTCTGGTTCATGGTGGAATTCACGCGGTAAATCAGCCATATCTTCAGCATCAACATAAGGTGGGTTTGCTACGATCAGATCATATTTTTGACCCGGAACGCCACTAAACACGTCTGATTGAATTGGTAGTACGCGGTCATTGAGCATGTAATCGCTAATATTAATATCAGCAACTTCGAGCGCTTCATAAGAAATATCAACCGCATCAACTTGAGCATCTTCAAATGCTTGTGCAAGTGCAATGGCGATACACGCAGAGCCGGTACATAAATCAAGAATGCGCGTTACTGAGCTTGGCTCTTCTAACCAAGGTGCAAAGCGGTTGTTAATTAGCTCTGCAAATGGCGAGCGTGGAATTAACACGCGCTCATCAACATAAAACGGCATACCTGCAAACCATGCTATGTTGGTCAGGTATGGTACTGGCGTACAATCATTAATACGCTCTGCAATTAGTTCAGCTAAACGGTTTTTCTCGGTGCTGGTTAAACGCGCATGCATTAGCTCTTTTGGCGCGTCGATAGGCAAACTTAATGCGGGTAATAATAAGCTAACTGCTTCATCCCACGCATTATCTGTGCCGTGCCCAAAGAAAATACCACTGCTGGCAAATTGACTGGTTGTCCAACGTAACCAATCGTGCAACGTTGAAAGTTCTGCAATTGCCTCGTCTAAAATTGCATCTTCAATCTGGAAATGGTTCATGTATGTTCCTTAACTTTCAAAGTCTATTCTGACGCGTATTGTACCGTCTTTTCAGTTGGTTTTTACTCGATTTTTAGCGTTTTTTTGTTTAGACTGCCGCCATGAAAAAAGATCCCCACGCCAACAATCACATTAGCCCTGACGATATTGATTTATTTCGTCAGAGTATTAGTGGTGCCAAAGCCTTTAAACAAGACACTATTCGATTCACCAATAAGCCTAAAGTGTCACAAGCGAAGCAATTTTCCCAGCAAAAAAAGCAACATCAGGCAGAATTTTTCTTTTCTGATGAATATGTACCAGACATCGACACTCATGGCACTGTCAGTTATGTCAAGCCAGGTCATGATAGCTTTTTGGCAAAGCAACTTCGTCGTGGAGATTACCCACCAGATTTAACCCTTGATTTACATGGCTTAAATAAAGAATTAGCCAAAGATGAGCTGGCTGGATTAATTCATGAGTGTAAAAAACAGCACTACTATTGTGCCTGTATTGTGCATGGTATTGGTGAGCGCATACTCAAACACAAAGTGCCACAATATTTAGTACAACACCCTGATGTAATTGCTATGCATCAAGCACCTCTTGAGTTTGGCGGTAAAGGTGCGGTACTTATTTTAATTAATCTTCCACAAAGTGATGAGTTCAGACGCTAACGTCTTCTTATCATAAGGCCTAATGTGCATATTTTTTCGATTATTTTTCCACTGATTTTTATCGTTTTAAGTGGTTACATTAGCTCGCGTAGCAAGTTTTTATCGAAAGAGCACATAGCAGGGTTAAGCAAGTTTACCTTTTACATTAGCGTGCCTGCTTTTCTATTTTTGAATATGGCACAAGCCGATTTAAAAAATAGTGTTTCTGTTGCCGGCTTTTTAAGTTTTTATATTCCAGTATTAGCTATTTATGCCCTTGGCTATGTAATTGACCGGTATTTTATAGCAACGCAATCTGCACCATCGCGTCATGCTGTATTTGCTCTTGGCAGTAGTTACTCAAATACCGTACTGGTAGGTCTGCCTATTATTATTGCTGCTCTTGGGCAGCAAATGGTCGGCATTGTGTTTATGATCATCACTTTTCACAGCGCATTATTGTTTACCCTCACCTTTTTGCTCAGCGCTAAGTCGCAGCAAACATTCTCTTGGCGAGCGTTTGCTAAAAACATGCTACTGAACCCAGTCGTGTTGAGTATCAGTAGTGGCCTTGCTGTTAACCTATTTGGTTTTACACTTTTTGAAGATTTAGCAAATGGCCTGAGCTTACTTGCTAAACCCGCCATTGCGTGTGCGTTATTCGTGTTAGGGGCAAATTTGGTGTTCTATAAAGTTGCAGACAACTGGCAAGCCTCCGTTATTGCTACCATCATCAAACTTGCCGTTTTACCTTGTGCTGTATACTTTTTTGCTAGCCATGTTTTTAATTTGGAGCAATCTCTGCTGAAAGTACTTGTTCTTTTAAGCGCCTCTCCTTTAGGTGTAAACGCTTATTTAATTGCTAATCAAATTAAACAACATCAGGCGACACTGGCAAGTAGCGTTGTGCTTTCAACGGTGTTAAGTGTAGTGAGCTTTAGTGTTTGGTTAACTATTTTACTTTAGTTTTTATAAACCACCTGAAACATCTATAAAACTGCCTGTTGTAAATGATGCTTGCTCACTTGCCAAAAAGTAAATCGCTGAAGCGACCTCATCAGCTTCTCCACCACGCCCCAGCGGCAATTTAGATTTTAAACGATCGACGCGGTTTGCTTCACCACCATCACGATGCATATCGGTATAAATAAGACCAGGCCTTACCGCATTAACTCGAATGCCTTTACTCGCTACTTCTTTGGCAAGGCCAATAGTGAAGGTATCAAGTGCTCCTTTAGATGCGGCATAGTCTAAATATTCATTTGGCGAGCCGGTTCGCGACGCACCCGATGACACATTCACAATACTGCCTTTATCCATGCGCTTAATTGCTTCTCGCGCACACAAAAATGCCCCTGTGACATTGCAACTTAAAATAGCGTTGATTCGCTTAGCATCCATCTCTAATAACGGCATTTGCGGCATCATCATCGCCGCGTTATTCACTAACACGTCTAAGCGCGCAACCAGCCCATCGAGTTTGGCGAACATGGCGATTACTTGCTGCTCATCTGCGATATCAGCTTGTAATAAGTACGAATTCACACCGAGGGATTTTAGCTGTTGGGCTACCTGCTCTGCACTTGCTTGATCTGACTTATAATTAATACACACATCATAGCCATGTTTAGCAAACAGCTTTGCTGTCGCGGCACCAATACCTCGTCCGCCGCCAGTGATAAGAACCACAGGATTTGAACTCATGCTCACTCCTTAAAAATTAACTTAAACTGTTCACACACTAAAGGCATATCGGGGTGACATTGATAGCCTGTGCCAGCTAATTCTCGCTGATAATAGTCCCAATGTACGCGTTGCCAATATTCAAGGCTTTTGTCGCCCTCGCCTTCTAGCGCGGCATAATCTGCGCTTATTTGATTAAATGCGGTAATGGTTACAGAGACAGTTTCAATAATGCCGAGGGGCTGCCCCTGCCAATTGGTAAAAATGGCCAAATCACCCACTTCAGGAAGGGCTTCATTGTTGGCTTTAAACCAATAAAGTGAAGGGGTTGTTGCTTGTTTTACACCCTTTAAAACCAGCAATGCGCAGTCATTGGCATCTTGCTCATTGTCGCAAAAATGCCAACTTGGTAATTGAACAACTGCGCGCCCTGATTGCTCATTAAAGCGAGCAATCATTTGCGCTATACGCTGCTCGTTACTTAACGGCTGCAACAACAGATATCTCTACAAGCAGAGCATCGCGCGCCATTTTTGCCTCAACACAAGCGCGAGCAGGTGCATGGCCTTGAGGTACCCATGCATCCCAAACAGCGTTCATCTTGGCAAAATATTCCATGCTTTTCAGATAAATAGTGGCACTTAACATATGCTCTTTGCTACTACCCGCATCAATGAGTAAGGCTTCAACTTTATCAAGCATAGTTTGAGTTTGTTCAGTGATATCTTTTTCAGCATCAGCACACACTTGGCCACACAAGTAAACAGTGCCGTTATGCTTAACGATGCGGCTCATACGCGCACCCGTTTGTAAGCGTTCAATTGTCATAGTAAGGACTTAAAAAATTAACAGTGGCGCTAATTTAGCAAATCCACTGTTATATTTCGACGTTATTTGGTGAGTGAATACTATGGTAGTAACTGCGCTGATTGTGCTCATCATATTCAATTACGGCGACTGCGCCAGTATTGAAAATAGGCATGTGGCCAGGACTCAACTGATCAACTAAATAGCTGACTATTGGCATGTGCGCTACCACTAACCAAGTATTACACTGAGGGTGCATGGCAATGAGGGTTTCTAAATAATCAGCAGCAACTTGTGGCACGCCATCTGGCGTAATATCGCTACAAGTTTCATTAAATTGTAACGAAATATTTTGCGTTGCATCAGTAGCGGTTTGTTGAGCGCGAATGTAAGGACTCACCAACAGAGCATCTGGTTTATAATGTGTTGCTAACCATTGCCCCATTCTACTGGCTTCTTGATGACCATTTTCGGTCAGTTGTCTTGCTGCATCATCTGCTTGCATTGGCGTTGCTTCACCATGGCGCATGATTAAGATTGTTTTCATAAAAAATCAACCGATTAAAGAATATAAAACAGTAGCCAGTTTGCTTGATTGTTAGCTATATTAGAATATCATCACTAGATACATTAAACATCCGCTTATTGATATTCAGGTAGATTTTCATTGCTGTGCCATTTTTAGCCTTCCTGAAGTTATCATCTGTTGTTAGCGAGTTAACGCATTCTTTCAGGAGCATCTTTTGAATATCAGCCGCAATGATAACAGAACATATCAGCCCCTAACACTGGACAATGGTCTAAAAGTGCTCTTGGTGCAAGACCTTGAGTCAACAAAATCCGCGGCTTCTATGGCGATAAACGCTGGTCACTTTGACGATCCTCTTGATAGACAAGGGCTCGCTCACTTTTTAGAACATATGCTTTTTTTAGGTACCGATCTGTACCCAGAGTCAGGCGGGTTTTCTAATTTTGTTTCACAATCAGGTGGCAGTACCAACGCATGGACAGGCACTGAGCATTCTTGCTTTTTCTTTGATATCAATAACCAACAATTTTCAGAAGCTCTGGCTCAATTTAGTCGCTTTTTTATTGCGCCATTATTAAGCCCTAACGAAACTGCTAAAGAACGAAATGCGATTGATGCAGAGTTTAAATTAAAAATAAAAGACGATGGCCGTCGTATTTACCAAGCCCATAAAGAAACCGTTAATCCTGCTCACCCTTTTGCTAAGTTCTCGGTTGGTAACCAACAAACACTTGCAGATCGTGAAGGTTGTATTAGCGATGAATTACGTGCCTTTTTTGACCGCCACTACCAAGCACAATGGATGACTTTAGTCATTTGCAGTAACGAAGATATTGCCACGATGAGCGACTGGGTAAGCCAATATTTCAGCGCCATTAAAGGGCAGCAAAAAAGTAAGGCGATCATTGAGCAGCCTCTTTATCGCAAACAAGACTTAGGTAAAGTGCTGCATATTGAGCCACACAAGCATATGCAAAAGCTAATTATAAGTTTTGCAATGCCGAACATTGATGACTTTTATCGTCACAAAACGGTGAGCTTTATTGCTCACTTACTCGGCTATGAAGGCAAAGGGTCGCTGTATTCAATTTTGAAAGAGCAAGGTTGGATCAACGCGCTTTCTGCAGGTGGTGGTATCAATGGCAGTAATTTCAAAGACTTTAACATCAGCATGGCGTTGACAGATGAAGGTATTGAATACTATGAAGATATCGTCGAAATGGTGTTTGAATATATCTGCTTAATTAACCAAAACTGCGATAAGTTGCCGCGTCTTTATCAAGATAAAAAGAACCTTTTGCAAATCGCCTTTGATAATCAAGAAAAAGCACGCTTAATTGATTGGGTAAGTAATTTAAGCATTAACATGCAGCATTATGATGAAGCTAACTATGTTCAGGGTGACTACCTTATGGAAGGCTTTAATCAGTGTGCCCATGAAATTGCTATGCAATGGCTTACACCAGACAATATGCGCTTAGTGTTAATTCACCCAGGTGTCGAACCTGAGCATACGACAGCATGGTACAATACGCCTTATAAAATTGAGGATATTTCTCCTTGCTGGTTAGAAGCACTCGGCGAAATAAACACCCCCCTGCCTAAAATGTGCTTACCAAGCGCGAATCCTTACCTTAATAAAGAGGTTGAGTTACTCCCCTTAGACGCGCCAACAAAAACACCAGAATTACTTGTAAAACAAGAAGGTTTTGATTTTTGGTTTAAGCAAGATGCAACCTTTCGTGTTGCAAAAGGGCATTTTTATTTAGCAATGGACTCTTCCTTTGCGATAAAAGATGTTAAGCATATGGCACTCACACGTTTGTTTGCCGACCTATTTATGGACAGTGTCGCTGAACAATTTTATCCAGCAGAACTGGCTGGCCTTAGTTATCATTTAACCTCTCACCAAGGCGGTTTGACCTTACATACTGCAGGCCTTTCATCGAGTCAGTTAGAGCTGGTTAATGAATTACTTGAAGCACTCTTTAATGTTGAGATCTGCGCAAAACGCTTTGCAGAATATAAAAAGCAACTAGTTAGGCATTGGCGAAACAGCAATCAAAACAAACCTGTAGGTGAATTATTTAGTATCCTTGGTGCACAGATAATGCCTTGGAACCCAGAACCAAATGCACTTGCACAAGCTTTAAAAGATACGAGTTTTCATCAATTTAATTGCTTTAGAGAAGAGTTTTTCAAAGCATTGCATGTAGAGTCTTTTTTGCATGGTAATTGGCAGCGTAGCGATGCATTGAAATTTCAAAAACAAATCGCTGAGCACCTCGCTGGCAGCAATACCATTATTGATTTAACCAGACCTCTATCTACTATTACGGATGTATCGCAGCAGCGCTTTTGTTTAAATTGTAATGACCATGCGATGGTTCTTTATTACCAAGCTCAAACCGATGCGACTGAAGAAAAAGTAAAAATGATGTTGTTGAACCACCTCATCAATCAAGATTACTTCAATGAATTAAGAACCAAGCAACAGCTAGGTTATTTGGTAGGTGCAGGTTACGCACCTTTCAATACCCGCGCTGGTATCGCTTTTTATGTGCAATCCCCTAAACATAGCGCTGATGAAATTTTAAAACGTCATAAGCAATTTATTGAAAATTATGTGACACAGATCTCACAAATCAGTGAGCAACAATGGCTTGATACAAAAGCAGGCTTAGTGACTCATATCGCAGAAAAAGACAAAAATTTGCGTCTTCGCTCACAGCGTTTATGGCTAGCCATAGGTAATCGCGACAGTGATTTTAACATGCAACAGCAACTTTTAACTGCCCTAGAAGCATTAAGTCTGAGCGATATGCAGCAATATGTGTGCGAGATATTCAGCGATGAACGCCCAAGAATAGAACTTTTAAGCGAACCTAAGACTAAAAAGACAGCAAAAACCACCCTTTATTCGCATTCTCTTTGACTCATTCGTCAGCTTGGATTAAATTAACTGGTGCGAATTAGGGTAATGCATTAATGACAAAAATAATAACAATGATTTCTGCTTTTCTAACAATAAGTATAGCGAGCGTTTTTAGCGCCGCTGCAAGCCCCATAGAACTTGAGCAAACAACTTTGCTGTTAATACCAAGTGGGGTGATGTTGTTATTATTGCCGTACCTATTATTTATAATTTTCAAGCTCAAACGCTCTCGCCATCAACTCCGTATCTCAGAACATCGACTAAAAAGTACTGTAGAAGGAAGTGGAGATACATTGTGGGATTGGAATATAAAAACAGGCGAAGTGCTACGTATTAACGACAAATACACCGCGAATACTAATAATACCAGCGCCTTCCCTCCTAATCGTGACCTTATCCATCCCCATGATGTCCAACAAGTAGAAAAAGCACTAAAAAAACATTTCGCTGAACACACTGCTTTTTTCGAGGCAAGTTACCGTATTAAAGATAATTTTGACCGTTGGCACTGGGTATTAGACCGCGGAAAAATTATAGAAAAAGACGCAAACTTACAGCCATTACGCATGACTGGCACCGTGCGGGATATTTCGCAATTAAAGTCCACTGAGGCACGCTTAAACTTATTTGCTAAATGTGTTGAGTCATTAACTGACGCGATTGCTATTTACGATAAAAACTTCAAATTAGTCGATTTAAACCCAAGCTTTTTAACCTTGTTTGGTGGCAGCCGCGAGCAATACCTAAAAAAAGACTTCATGCTTAATGGTTATGACCAAAGTTATGTAGATGAAGTTAAAGCGACTGTTAAAGCCACTGAACATTGGCAACAAGAAGTCAAACTGAGAAACGCCAAGCGACAGCTACTGCCCATTGAAATTTCAATTGATGAAATCAAAAATGAGCACAATCAAATTTGTAATTATGTGGTTGTATTCTCAGATCAAATTGAACGAAAAAAAGCCGAATCGCAACTTCATAATTTATCAAACCGTGACCGCACAACAGGCTTACCTAATCGAAATCTGTTCTTCACGAATTTAAAGAAGCTCGCTAAGCAAGATAACCATCATGCCCTGTTAGTTTTCGATTTAGATAACTTTAAAAAGATCAACGACTCACTTGGTCATCAACTTGGGGATAGCTTGCTGTCTAAGCTTGCGATGCGTTTGAATAAACTTACCCGCGAAAAAGACGTATTTTATCGCCTAGGTGGAGATGAGTTTGCGCTGGTCATGTCGGGTACCAACGACATACACACCATTACTCGTATGGCTAAGCTATTTTTAGCGGCGATAGCTACACCATTCAACATGGCAGGCCATGAGCTGGTGATCACATCGAGCGTCGGTATTGTGTTATTTCCTGAAGATGGTAATACCCCAGAGTTATTGCTTAAGAATGCCGATACAGCCATGTATCATGCCAAGAAAAAAGGGAATAGTTACCTATTTTTCAACGACACGATGAACCGCCAAGCCGTCAAAAGGCTACAAATCGAAAACTTGATGCGCTACGGCTTAAAAGAAGATCATTTTGAAGTCTATTATCAGCCGAAAATGAATATTCGCACTGGCAAACTAGATGGTATGGAAGCACTGGTTCGTTTTATTACTCCGAAAAAAGGCATTATAAGCCCGGGCGTATTTATCCCTATTGCAGAAGAAACCGGGCAAATCATCGAAATCGGTGAAGTGGTATTAAACAAAGCATGTCGTGATGTAAAAAACTGGATTGATCAAGGCTTATTTAACGGCCGAGTTGCTGTTAACTTATCAGCGAAACAATTCAGCTTGCCTGATTTGACCACTCGCATTGATGTAATTTTACAAAAAAATGAGCTGCCATCTTATTTTTTAGAACTTGAAATTACCGAAGGTACAGTAATGGATGACCCTAAAGAAGCGATTACAATTATGCGCTCACTAAGCGCTCGTGGTATTCACCTAGCAATGGATGACTTTGGTACGGGTTACTCATCATTAGCCTATTTAAAGCAATTTCCGCTTAACACCTTAAAAGTTGATAAAGCCTTTATTGATGATATGCAATCAGAGCGTGGTCGCAACATGGTCGACTCGATTGTGACCATTGCCCATAACCTTGATTTACATGTAGTTGCTGAAGGGGTTGAACAAGCTGACCAAGTGACAATGTTAGAGCAATTGAAGTGCCAAACAATACAAGGTTATTTCTATTCTAAACCGTTATCACAGCCAGAATTTACAGAATTTTTAAAAAGCCAGCTCGATAAGTCTGCGCCAAGTTTATTAAGAAGCGTAGAAGCCTAAGGTCGCCAGCCACATGATTGGCGGCCGATATGACGAATAAAAGCACGTCGATAATGTACGTTAAACAAACACCACGCAATTGGGCCAAGCATTCCACCGAGAAGCATCCAACGCTTTACTGGCATCCCTTTAGACAACGACTCTAGATACATCACCAAAACAAACATACAGCTTAAAATAACAAATAGCACACAACACCTCATTAAAAATCAGCGGCAGTGTACATAATTCACACAGCTTTTGGAACTTCACACTTTATATAGTCTGCATAACGCGTGTTTATACAACGAACTTTTTATTATTTTTACTAGGTAAAGCAACAATTAATGTGTACTAAATAATTACAATTTACTAATATAGGAACAAACTAATACCAGTTCGCTTAATTAAGTGGTCTATTTTGAGGCAATAAAACCTCGTTGATAGCAAGGCAAAAATTTCGTTATTTAGTTGTTCTAAATCAGAAATTTTTAACGCAGATAGCGACAGGTTTAATCCCTCAAAATGATTAAGTATTATTGCGGATTGGTGTAATCAAGGAACTAACAAAAAAATGAGGATCCGTTGTGTCTGAAGAATCAACAAATGTATATGAAGCACCTGAAGCAGAGCTAACTCAAGCAAATACAAGTGGCAATAAACCTATTTTAAACTTTGAGCGCTTCTCCGCTTGGGGCGTATTCTTTTTGAGTCTTATCACATTAGGTATCTACGCCTTATACTGGCTAGTAAGCCGCGCAAACAAAGCAAACGCACTTGCTAAACATCAGGTAAATCAAAACTTAATTTATGGCTATGTTGCTATTTACGTAATCAACTTTGTTTTGGCATTCACCGATATTTCTGAAGCCTTGTCTGCTATTGCTTCTATTATTTCTTTAATTGTTGGTCTGGTATTCATTTTCTCGCTACGTACTTCACTTAAAGAGTTAATTAATGAAGGCAGCAATGAGCCGGTACATTTAAGTGGCATACTCACGTTTTTCTTTTATGCGATTTATTTCCAATACAAAATTAATGAGGCCATTGATAATCAAAAGTAATCGTTTCACAGGTTTCGTTAATTAATAAAAAAGGCATTGAATTCAATGCCTTTTTTATTAAAGCTTGGTATTCGGGTATTACAACGCCCCTGAGTGCTTCACATTCAAATAGGTATTAAGCACATGCGGTAACAGCTGCTCAGGGTTACAGTCTATGGCTATCACCCCTTGCTTTTTCAGCTTAGCCATATTGGCTTTATGTGAATTTAGTAGTGCTAATGCTGCACAGTAGCTGGTTGCATCTTCATACTTTTCTATAGGCTCTTCGAGCACTTCACTCACGGCTCGATTGTTAATATTGATAAGTGCCACTAAGTGATGTTTTTGCAATAGCTTTATTGCAGGCATTAACTCGTCAATACTTTGCTCATCTAGGGTGGTGACTAATAACACTAAAGAGCGTTTACTGCGCTTAGCAATTAACTGGTTTACAGCTACCAAATAGTCACTGCTGCTATTATCTGGGTATAAATCATAAAAATGATTCATCACCCGAGATACATTCTGCGCGCCTTTAACATCGGGTAACCAGCGTAGGTTTTGATTAAAGCTCTGCATACTAAACCAATCACCTTGCTTTAAAACCGTGTGAGAAAGTAGTAATAATGCATTTAAAGCATGATCAAAGTGGCTGCCTTCATTGGCTTCTATGGCCATTTTCTTTGAGGCATCAAGCATAACTATTACATGCTGGTTTTGCTCTTCTTGATACTCTCGCGAAATTAATTTTCGGCGTTTACTTGTTGCCTGCCAATCTATCTGCCTGACGCTGTCACCTTGGCGATATTCGCGTAATTGCTGGAATTCAATACCATCACCGCGCTTTTTGGTGAGTTTTAACCCCGAAATAGGCTTATTCACGACCCCGTTTAAATGCTGTTTCGAGGTAACACGGCTAAAGTCTGGGTAAACCTTTAACTGAGTAGCTTGAGTTGCCAACCAATTTGCTTGCCAAAGGCCTAGTGGCGACCCTACCCTCAGCTCAATCGCACTAATTTGTGCATCCCCCCGCTTATGGGCGCGTATCATAAAGACCAGCTTTGCCTGTTGCGTAGCGTCAATGAATAGGGTTTGCACTGGCTTTAACAATTCAATAGCGTTGCTTAAATGCACACTCACATCTAATTGCTTAGCATGTTTGGCATTATTTTTAATCAACACGTTTAAATCTTGGCGTCTGTATAACGCCATATTTAGGTTAGTTTCTGCGCTTACTTCGAGTAAAGGCGATGACTTAGCTGCCAAGCAATCAACAATTGCAACTAAAGCTGGCACCAATAACAAGGCGGTTAAAAGCATGCCATTGAACTGAGCAATAGCACACACAAGCATAAGCAACAGAATGAATGCTGTTAACACAACTAAACGTTTTGCTGGCCTAAGCTTGATACGGTTCATGAGCGTGGCGCTTCAACACTGGCTAGAATAGCACTGATCACTTCGTCAAACGAAACACCTTCCAGTTCTAAGTCCGCAGATAAAATTAAACGGTGCCTTAAAATATTTGGCGAGACTAGCTTCACATCATCTGGGGTAACAAAATCACGGCCATTCATCAATGCCATTACTTTTGCAGCTTTAATGATATTAATTGAGGCACGTAGCCCTGCACCGTGCAGTACACCTTGCCAAGTTCGTGAGCTACGAACTATATCAACGGCATAATTAAGAATTTGCTCGTCTACTAAAATATCCGCACAAAGCTGTTTAATTTCAGCAATACGCTTGGCATCTAATACCGCTGGAAGCTGCTCCACTTTGCTTTCATTAGAAACTATTTGTGTATTCAGTTTTAAAAGCTCAACTTCCGATTCATGAGAAGGAAAACCAAGCTCTACTTTCATCATAAAGCGGTCTAATTCGGCCTCTGGTAATGGGTAAGTCCCTTCTTGATCTAGTGGGTTTTGAGTGGCTAATACCATAAACGGGGAGTTTATTAATAACGATTCACCATCAATAGTGATTTGTTGTTCTTGCATCACTTCAAGTAAGGCTGATTGCGTTTTTGCTGGCGCACGATTAATTTCATCAGCAAGTAAGATATTAGTAAAGGCAGGGCCTTTTTTGATATTAAACTCACCTGACTTCATATCATACAAGCTATGCCCTACTACATCCGAAGGCATTAAGTCTGGGGTAAATTGTACACGTGAGAAATTTACACTTAAGCTTTTAGCTAAAGCTCTAACAAGTAATGTTTTACCAAGTCCCGGAACCCCTTCAAGCAGCACATGGCCACCAGCAAAAAGAACGGTAAGCACATCTTCTACAATGGCATCTTGACCGACTAACACACGCGAAATGTTATGCTTTACTTGTTTTACTGCATCAGCGGCCTCAACTAAGCTCATGCGATTAGTGTCTAATTCCGTGCTCATAAGGCATTCCTTAACTGTTTAAATCGTTTTATATAATTTGTTATTTGTGTTTTTGAGTCAGGTAACTTGCTAGCCAATAGCTGCGCTACCTGTTGTTTTTCAAAATGGGTTAAATTAGCAATACTCTGCGCCTGTTTTTCTGCGCTTAGCATTTTAAAGTTTGGTACACGCGCTTCTACCTTGCTGTAAAAGTCTTTCTTGAGTGCGGCAAATAATACGGCTTCATGGCCGTGTTCAGAGTAAAAATTAGCGAGTGCACGAATATGCTGATTAAAACTGGTTTTAGCTTCAAAATCAGGGGCGTATGCTCGGCCAATACGGCTCGTAATATGCCACACTGCAAGCACAATTAATAACACTAGAGTCACTACAAATTGCCAGCTCCAGTGCCAAAGCTTTGCAAGCCAATTAGGGTAAGTTAGGTATGGAACATAGCTAATACTCTTAGCGCCTTTACTTAACCAAAGTAATAGACTGCCATGGTCGAGGTGGCGCAAACGATAGTTAGTAAAAGGTAATAACGATGGCATCACAACTACTCTGCCTTGACCAAAGGCAAAATCACACATTAGGGTTTTGCCCTCAGAAGTATTTGTACTTACACCAGGGCAGTTTTCGATGTAAAAGGCACGGCTTAATTCGAGTTCGAGCTCAGTATTTTCATCAATAGACAACACACTGTTTTTATCCCCCTCTTTGCGCATCGCAAAATCATACTCAAAGACATCTTCTTGACTTAGCACATTGATGCCAAGCTGCCCAAAGAACACTGAATTATCGATTGCTAGCTCTTCGCGCTGCCTATTTAATACATAAATTAAACGCCCGCCATCAGCGACCCAGTCAGCAAGCTGAGTATCAAGCAGATAAGAGTCAGCAAGTACGGCTTCATCTAAAATTAAAATGCTTTTTGGTTCTATCGCAAGCTCTTCACTTTGTGCTTGTTCAGCCAAGTGTTTATCTTTGATCCAACTTATTCCATTGGCCTTTAAAAGACGTTGGGCCATGGTGAAGTTATCTTTGGCAACATCTGAATGAAACCCTATTTCAACTTCTTTTTTTTCCCAATCTAATGAGGCCAGTGAGGCAACAATAAACACGGTAAACAAGACTAATAGAGCAATTAGCACAACCTTAAGCTTCATGGGCTTGCTCCTGAGTATTTGCTGTCATTGCTGTAATTTGTGCAGTTAACTCTACAAAATTGATCTCAGGGGTTTTATGACCCCAAGCAACCGCGACCCATGCAGAAAATAAGCGGGCAAATATCGCTTGCCCTTGATTTGGCACCTTTGCATCAATTGCACGTTTACATTCGCGTTCAGTCATCGAGCGATGCAGGCGCACTTGGTGATGCTGCTGAGCCCAACTCAGAGTATGATGAAGCAAATACGCTAACGCTAAGCGATGCTCACCTTGCTCAAAGCATTGCTGTGCAGCAGCTATTAAATCTGCTGGTAAATCTTTACTTTTAATCTCTGCAAATAAGGTTGGGATCACTGGCTCTTCAATTACTTTTGTGCGCTCAGGTAAGCTTAAGTTGGCAAAAAAACCTCGTTTTTTAATCAAGTAATAAACGAGCCAAACCAGTAATAACCCAACTAACAGCCAAACTAATACACCAAACCCATTGCCTATCGCTGTAAACAGATCGATAAGCCATGACCAATCACTGTGTGATGAACTCTCTGTAGGCTCTAAATTTGGCACCCAGGTGGTTTCTGTTTCGATGACATTAGGCTCATTATAGAGTGCGGTGACTTGCTCTTTTATCGCTTGCTTATCGATTTGCTCAGCATAACTGGTTGATGGTTGCAGGGTAAACATTGTTAGCATAAATAGCCCTACAGCACTGAGTAAGCCTGCGAGGCGGGTACGAATGTTTTTAAATGCCAGCTCAATGTCCCAACCTTCAAGCTCTACACGGCGGTGTAAATAAGCAAGAAATCCACCACTAACAAATAAAGGTGCAACCAACGAAATACTAATTATGTAGATAAGGTTAAAAGCTATCTCTAGCCACTCTGGAGATTCAAAAATTTGGTACATAGCCTCTTCGGCAGAAAACGATTGGGGGATTAATGCGATAGTAAGTGCCGATATCCCCATCAACAAAATGTATTCAAAATGCACACAAAACAGCATCCATAGTGTTTGCTTAGGCTTCGTTGAGGCAAACAATACTTGCTTACGCTTGGTTTTTCGCTCACCTGAAAGTCGTTCTAGTTGCTCAACTGGCGCTAAAAATGCTCGATTTGGGCTAAGCCTATATATCGTTAAATGAGCGACCATGTCGGTCATTTTTAACTGTTTCACTGACCTTAAGCTATGACTAATACTTAGCGGCTGATTAAACACCGCTTTTGACATGTAATCGAGTAATGGCCGCTCAAATAGAGGCTTGAGCCACCAGATAACAAAAGCACTTATTCCCCAATTAAACAACAGGCCAATCATTAAAAACACCGGGACAGCCATTATTAAATACATAGCTACCAATGCTACAAAGTGTGGCTTAACCAGTAATACCGCTAAATCAAAGGTTTCGTAGGCGCTGCGCTTACGAGGGTTAAAGCTTAGGTGATTAAGCTCCATAACGCATACCCTTATATAAGCGAAAAATCACATAAGCCCAACAGCCTGCGCCAACAACATACTTAATTTCATTGGCAATATCACGAGGTGACCAAAATGCTTCAATAAAAGCGGCTATCACCAACATTAAAAACGCCCCAACAATCAGTGGGAGTGCTTTTTGAGCAGCCTGTTTCATCGCATATGCACGGGTAAACTGGCTGGGATTTAAAAGCCCGTAACCAATCTGACAGCCTGCCGCTGAGGCAATGATGATAGCGGTTAACTCAAACGAGCCATGGGTGATAACAAATGAGAAAAACGGCCCTTCAAAACCAACATTAACAATATGAGCGGCAATAGCCCCAAAATAAAAGCTATTGAATAATAAGAAAAAGGCAGCGCCTACACAGAACAACACACCGCCTGCAAACATCTGAAATGCAATACCAATATTATTGTAAATGTAGACCCCAAACATCATGAGATCTTGTGATGCGCCTCGCTCAGCCGATTGTACGCTACCACTGGGGTTATACATTTGTTCGATATTAAGGACGGTGCCTTGCCCTAAAAATGTATAGACGGCATCAGGGTCAAGTGTCACCCAAATAAAAGCAATAAGAGCCAATCCCCAAAATGCCAATAAGTTAATACCAAGCATTAAACGGTTTTCATATAGGGCGCGAGGAAATGCTGTGCGTGCTACGTGCCATAATTCAGAAAATTGATTACTACGCGATAAATAAAGTCGCTTTTGCCCTAACTGCACGAGTCTATTGATTTGCTCAATCAACACGGGGCTGTATTGACGACTTTGCGCAATGGCTAAGTCATTACACACTTTTCGATACAAATTAGGAAAGTGAATAGGTAAAGTCTCTGTACTTTTTTGTTCACACAAAGTCTTAAATTCATCCCAGCGTTCACTATTCGACTTTACAAATTGAGTTTGTTTCATGGTTTACCCTCTTGCGGTGGGTAATCTGTATTATCATTGACTTGTCCAGCATAATGGCGCGCATAACTGAGCAAGTGCCACTCAATATTGTTTTCATCTGTCGCAAATGACTCTGCGAGAATACGCGCTAGTTCGTGGCGCCTAGCATCAGATAACTCGTCATGACGCTCAGCAAAAGCCAGCACTGCAAGTTGCTCTTCGGTAGTTAAACTTACTGTAGGTACATGCACTTGGCCTTTCGACAGCTCTGGTCGCGCTTCTAACTCGTCTTCATAAATAACCATAGTACCAGCAGCCCAATCACCAATTCGCTTGAAACGGTTGTTAAACAACATAACCACAAGACCCAAGAAATAGCCTATCGGTAACATATCTGCGGGGCGTAATAAGTTGCGCACCACTATTTGCGAAAAGCTCGCGGGTAAGCCATTATCTTGCACAACACGAATTTTAAGTCTTTTTTTACCGGGTGTTTGGCCACTCTCCATTTCATAAAGAATGTTGTACCCCCAAGAAATTACAAAGTAAGCAATTAAAATAAGCCCTTGCCCTGCATCACCTAAAAATGCCAAAACGCTGCTCACAACAATTAAAACAAGGCCTCGGATAATAAAATCAATAAGGTAAGCGTAGCTTCGGGCAACAACGCCAGCAGGAGTTATGGCGATATCAACGCCTTCGGGAAGTTTTATATATTCTCTGTTTTCCAATCCGTGGTTTAACATTAATCTACAACTAGCATTATTATTGTTTTCGTAAGCTCTTAATGATGCGGCTTTTCTGTCCCTTTTTCAATGCCTTTGTAGGAGCAAACTTTTATTCTGTCGCTTAATAAAACACTGAAATACTATTTTTTGACACAAAAAAACCGGCAAAAAGCCGGTTTCTATCAGTGAGTGCCATTATTTCTCAGCACGGCCCATAAATTTATGTTCAACCGTGTTGATACGAATTCGGTCGCCTGTAGAAATATGCTCAGGAACTTGAATCGTTAAACCCGTAGTTAAACGTGCAGGCTTTGAACGCGCACTAGCAGAAGCACCTTTAATTGAAGGGTCTGTTTCTTCAACAACAAGTTCAACGCTTGATGGTAAGTCTAGGCCAACCGGAGCACCATCAATTACAATTACGTGAAGACCCTGAGTTTCTTCATTCACGAATAAAATTTCTTCGCTAATCGCTTCTTTGTTTAAGTTATATGGCGTGTAATCTTCATTATCCATGAAAACATACTCTTCACCGTCAATGTAAGAGAACATTGCTTCACGGCGAGTTAAGTCAGCTAGCTTTAACATGTCGCTGTCTTTGAATGTTTCATCCACTTTACCGCCTGTTACCACATCGTATAAACGCATACGGTATAAGCTACCACCTGCACGACCTTGCGGTACAGAACGTTGAATATCTTTAACTACTAAAACACGGCCGTTATGCTCAATAGCGGCGCCTTTTTTAACTTCACTTGCCTTAGGCATGGGTGTATTCCTATCGTTTTTTGATGACAGGAATTTACCACGTAATAGCGTTTGTTCAATAAAAATTTATAGTTTTAAATCACATCTGTGATTTATCCTATTTTTCAGCAAATTATGGCAATAGTTGTCTCCAAACTACGAAAAAGCTGCTATGTTTATAACTACGAAAAATGACTTCAAGGATTGGATCATGAATCAACACGCAGTACACGAATATTTAATGAACAAGCCATTGGTGATGATCACACAACCATTTGGCCAAGATGTCGATGTTTATAAAGTTAATCATAAAATGTTTGCCACCCTCGCAGAGGGCAAAGAAGGTCAAACAGATGATGAAGGCAACCTTGTATGGTGGCTTAATCTAAAGTGCGACCCTGATGAGGCTCAAGCATTACGTGATATTTTCCCGTCTGTGATCCCGGGTTATCATATGAACAAACGTTTATGGAATACGGTTATTTTAGATGGCACCGTACCACAAGGAGAAATTGAACGAATGATCGATAATTCGTTTAATTTAGTGGTTGCGAATATGCCAGAAAAAGACAGAAAAGCGATTGAGCTTCATCTGTAAAAGTTTTGCACTGATCACACTCTGTGATCAGTGCAGCTTAAATGATAATGATGATCGGCATACAAAATACCACCAATCGCATAGGCATCAGGTTGCTTTTCAATCAGCTGAAAGCCACACTTCTCAAGTACTTTTTCTGAACCGATATTTCCTTCGGTAACAACCGCTTTAAATTCACGTACAGCATGTTCTGATGCGGCATAATCGAGCACCGCTTGCAAAGACTCAGTGGCATAGCCTCGACCATGAAAGTTAGGCAACAGCAAATAACCAACTTCTTGTATCTCAGGGACAGTTGATGAGGTAAACCCAGTCACGCCAACTTCTTTTCCTGTGCTGGTTTCAACAATCACTAAACACAGTGGTGTATTCGAATTTGGCAGCCAAGGCTTTAAACGTTCATTAAACTTAGCGCGTAGCTGCGCTTCTGACGGCTTATCAAAGCATTTCGCTATTACTTGGGCATCATTATGCAAAGTATAAAACAATGGCCAGTCATCGGCATTTAACAGCCGTAATGTTAATCGCTCAGTGGTGAGAGTCATGATGATTAATCAATTAGTAAATAAACCTAGTTATAACAAACCGACATGGCAAGTTAAATACCACTTATGGCCAATATCGAAGCAAAAAGCCCCGCTCAATGTGAGCAGGGCTTTTAAATTAGCTAATTAATTAAAATACTAGCTTTTAGTTGTTTCGGTATCAGCTTCTTCTGACGCTTGCTCGTCTTCGACCACTTCTTTGGTTACTTCAACCGGATCGACAGGCGCAGCTTCTTCAACTGCCGGCTCTTCGCTTTCTGCTTGGTAAAAACGACCACCCTTTTCAGCCATTGCTTTTAACGTATCACAAGGTGTGAAAATTGGGTTGTAGTTAGCAAAAGTCGCCATTTCTGAGCTCACTTGTGCGGCACCCAGTTTATCCATATAGCTAAATGGACCGCCTAAGAATGGTGGGAAACCGATACCAAAAATAGCACCAATATCACCGTCACGCGGGCTTGCAATAATGCCATCATCTAAACAGCGCACTGCTTCGTTCAGCATTTGCGCAACACAACGTTTAGCAATTTCGCTCTTGTTTAAACGAGGTGATGGCGTAACACCCAGTAGCTCGTATACTGACTCATCCACTTTTTTATCTTTCTTGTCGTAAAGATAAAAACCACGGCCAGTCTTACGACCTAAACGCTTAGAGTCAATTAAGCGATTAAAGGCATCCGGGGCTTTAAAGCGCTCGCCCAATTCTTTTTCAAGGATTGGCGCAATTTTAGAACCGATATCAATCCCTACTTCATCAAGTAACGCTAAAGGCCCTACCGGGAAGCCAAACTCAACAAGTGCTTGGTCAATCTTTTCAATTGGCTCACCTGCAAGCAGTAAATTAGCCGCTTCATTTACATAAGGCGCTAAGATACGGTTTACATAGAAACCTGCCATGTCTTTAACCACAATTGGAGTTTTACCTTGCTTACGGGCAAAGTTAACCACGCGTGCGATAGTTTCTTCAGACGTACCAGCGTGTGGAATAATCTCAACAAGTGGCATTTTCTCAACAGGTGAGAAGTAATGCAGACCAATTACATTTTCTGGGCGTGCTGCATCAGCAGCAATTTGTGCAATTGGTAATGATGAGGTATTACTTGCAAAAATCGTGTTGTCTTGGCATTCACGTTCTACATCAGCCACCATACCTTGCTTTAAAGCAAGATCTTCGAACACTGCTTCAATAACGATATCAATGTGTTTAAAGCCGCTGTAATCGGTGGTACCGGTAATGCGATTCATGGTTTGTTGTAGATCAGCTTTAGATAAAATACGACGCTTTTGCTTTTTATCTAAAATTTTATAGCTGTAGTTCATTGCATTGCTAATGCCCTTTTCAGCCACATCTTTAATGCGCACTGGAACACCGGCTTTTACGGCACTAACATGGGCAATACCCGCGCCCATTAGGCCGCCGCCTAATACTGCTGCTTTAGCGATTGCTGGTGCGTCATCATTGCGCCACTCTTTTTTCATTTCAGTGGTTGCAAAGAAAATACCGCGCAATGCTTTTGACTCATCGCTCATAACTAGCGTGGCAAAACCTTCAGCTTCAGTTTTGTATGCTTTTAACTGATCAAGCTCAACACTTGCACGAACCGCTTTAATAATCGCTAAAGGAGCTGGGTAGTGACCGCCTGTTTTCTTCAGCACATTTTCTTGTGCTTTTTTGAAAATAATATTACGACCAAATGGGTTTGACTCAAGTAATTGGCTTAATCGGTCTAGCTTAGGTTTAGTAACCTTAGCCTTACCTTTGAGTGCAAACTCTTTAGCAACATCTAGTAATACACTGTGCGGGACACAATCATTTACTAAGCCTGCTTTCTTCGCTTGCTTTGCACGCACTTGTTTACCTGTAAGCATCCACTCAAGTGCTTTTTGCAAACCAACTAATTTAGGTAAACGTTGAGTACCGCCACCCCCTGGTAATAAGCCTAACTGTACTTCAGGTAAACCAAGCTTAGTGATATCGCTGTCTGAACACACGCGATAATCACAAGCTAAAGCAAACTCTAAACCACCACCTAATGCTGCACCGTGTATAGCACTAACCGTTGGGAAAGGCAGCTTTTTCATATCGAAAAATGCTTGCTGGCACATTTCGCTTAACGCTAATGCATCTTCACGGCTATTGGCGCTATCAAGCATTTTAATATCAGCACCAGCGATAAAGTTATCGCTTTTACCACTGATAAATACCATGCCTTTTACCGCTTTTTCTTGTGCGTCTTTAAGTAAGGTTTTTAAATCTTCTGCAAAACTACTTCGCAGGGTGTTCATTTTTTCACCCGGCACATCAATAGTTACAACGGCTACGCCGTCATCAGCCACTGATAAACTAAATACTGAATCTGTCATTACGCACTCTCCAATACAAAGGCTGCGCCTAAGCCACCCGCTGCACACGCAGTCGTAAGCGCTAAGCCGCCACCGCGACGATTAAGTTCATGTAAGCTTTGCGTGATCAGGCGCGCGCCTGTTGCCGCAAATGGGTGGCCGTATGCAAGAGAGCCACCTAATACATTGAACTTGTCCATGTTAATTTCGCCGATCGCTTTACTACGACCTAGCTTTTCTTGTGCAAATTTATCTGACGCAAACATCTTCATGTTGGCAAGTGTTTGCGCTGCAAATGCTTCGTGCATTTCGATTAAATCTAAATCAGCTAATGTGATACCAGCTCTATCTAAGGCAATTGGCGTTGAGTGCGCCGGACCCATTAGCATGTCTTCATGTACACCAATTGCAGAGAAAGCAAAACTGCGTACATAACCTAAAATGTTGTAACCCAATGCTTTAGCTTTGCTCTCACTCATCATTAATACCGCTGCTGCACCATCTGTTAATGGTGTAGCGTTAGCTGCGGTAACTGAGCCGTGTTGACGGTCAAATACTGGCTTTAATTTGGCGTAGCCTTCAACTGTTGAGTTATGACGGATGTTATTGTCTTGCTCAATAAAGCTCTTATAAGGTGCAACATGGGCAGTCATCACTTCGTCTTTCAGTTTACCATCAGCCCACGCTTGGCTTGCAAGAGTGTGAGAACGGTGTGCTAAAGCATCTTGATCTTCGCGGCTAATGTTATGCGTTTTCGCCATTTGCTCAGCTGTTTGACCCATAGATAAGCCAGTAGAGTACTCAGCGACCGCTGGCGGTACAGGCAGTAAGTCTTTAAGACGCAGTTTTGAGAAAATCTTTAATCGCTGACCAAGAGTGCGTGCTTTGTTTAAATCAACAAGGCTACCCGCTAATTTTTTGCTAACACCAATAGGTAATACAGATGATGAGTCAGCACCGCCCGCGATACCAACTTGCACTGAGCCTGCCATAATTGACTCAGCCACGTTAGCAATCGCTTGGAAACTTGTCGCACACGCACGCGATACAGAATAAGCATCAACAGATACAGGCATACCCGTACCTAATACGATTTCACGGGCAATATTTGGCGCTTCTGGCATTTGTACTACTTGACCAAATACCAGTTGGTCGATTTCAGATTTATCGAAATTTAGTCGCTCAAGCATTTCGTTGACAACTAACTTACCCATATCAAGGGCTGGTACATGGTGGAATGCTGTGGCTTGCTTTGCAAACGGCGTTCTTAGGCCGCTAACGATTGCGATACGATCGCCTTTTGCTGTTTTAAGTATATTTTGCTCAGACATTTATGCTCTCCCGCTGACAGGTCTGACCTGTTTGTTTTTCCTGATTCTAAAACAACCCGTGTACGAATGCCAATAGTAAGTTTTCAACCATAGGCTTTTTTCGACCGATTTACAAAAAAACACTGTATTTATATGGTAGGCTAAAATTTTTACAGGTTAGGATAAAATTCCTTAAAAAATAACGAACTATTTGAGGATTTTCTGTCTAACACTTGTGTTATAACTTTTGAATCCTTATAACTTGTTGATAGCGCCCCCTTCACGGTAGCGTAAACACGATTGATAAGCACTGAACGTTTCACGTTTGTGCGGTATAAAAAACAATTTTTGACTCACGCTTTTAGGACAGTCTTTTTATTATGGCAGTTAACGCATTTTCACAATTAAAAACATACTTAGACACGCAAATTATCGGCCAACCCCAATTAACTCAAGCACTGTTAATCGCAATTTTGGCTGATGGCCACTTATTAGTTGAGGGCCCTCCGGGTCTTGCAAAAACCCGTGCTGTAAATGCATTAGCAAAAGGCGTTGAAGGCAGTTTCCAACGAGTTCAATTTACCCCTGACTTACTACCTGCGGATGTCACCGGTACCGATATTTATCGTCAGCAAACCAGTGAGTTCGTATTTGAAAAAGGCCCGTTATTTCATAACCTAATTTTGGCTGACGAAATTAACCGTGCTCCAGCTAAAGTACAATCAGCACTTCTTGAAGCAATGGCTGAACGCCAAGTAACTGTTGGTAAAAACACCTATCCACTGTCTGACCTATTTATGGTTATGGCAACGCAGAATCCGCTCGAGCAAGAAGGCACTTACCCACTGCCAGAGGCCCAGCTTGACCGCTTTTTATTACATTTAAGCATTGATTACCCGGGTGCTGAACACGAATTAGATATCCTACGCTTAACTCGAGGTGAAGCTATCTCTGATAAGCAAGCAACGACGCAACAAATTAGCCAAAGTGAGCTTTTTGCTGCCCGTAAAGCCATATTAGGTTTGTATTTAGCTGAACCGCTTGAGAAATACCTAGTACAATTAATTGTTGCCACTCGTGAAGCGTCTGAACTTGATGAGCAACTTGGCCGCTGGATTGAATATGGTGCAAGCCCACGTGCAACGATTGCCCTTGATAAGTGTGCGCGTGCTCATGCTTGGCTTGAAGGTCGTGATTTTGTAGCCCCTGATGATATCCAAGCTGTGCTTCACAATGTGTTGCGTCATCGTATTATATTGAGCTACGAAGCGCAGGCCGATGGCATTAGTAAAGATGATGTGATCAGCCGTATTTTAGAATTGGTGGCAGTACCATAAGCTATGTCGAGCCAATTTGATACAGCGGCGTGGTTAGCGGCAAGCCATAGCCAAGGCGTAAATTTATCACTCAAAGAGTTGATGTATTACAAAGCCAAAGCTCGCTTGCTAGAACTTGCGCCCAAAGTAAAAATCAAAAACAGTTTAGCTGGGCAATACCTTGCGCCTCATAAAGGTCGCGGTATGGAGTTTGCCGAGGTACGGCATTACCAAGCCGGTGATGACATACGCTCTATCGACTGGCGTGTTACCGCACGTACTGGCGAAACCCACACTAAGCTGTTTCAAGAAGAAAAAGAACGCCCTGTTTTCGTATTTACTGACTTTTCAAACTCAATGCTGTTCGGCTCAAAGTTATTATTAAAGTCAGTGCAAGCAGCGCACATTAGTGCATTGGTTGCATGGTCAGCATGTCAACGCGGTGATCGGATTGGTGGTCTGGTGTTTAATCAGCATAGCCATCACGAATTAAAGCCTACATCGCGCGAAAAAGCAGTGCTAAAGCTTTGTCACAATTTATGTGATATTCACAGCCAAGCACTGACTAATATAGATCAAACAACCACCAGCTTATTTAGCGAAAACCTTAAACGCCTTAATCATTTAGCAAAACCAGGAAGCTTGGTTTATATCGTCTCTGATTTCAGTGCCCTTGATGAAGCAAGCTTCAAACAGCTTGAGATGCTAAGCAGACACTGTGAGTTAATTGGCTGCCATATTAGCGACCCATTCGAGCATCAGTTACCGGCTTTTAAGCAAACTGTGACCGTGTCGGCTAATGGTCAAGAGCTTGCTTTACCGTTAATGGATAAGCAATTTCGCGAGCGTTTTGCTAAGTCTGCTGAAGAGTCGTTTTCTAATAGATTAAAACGCTTACAAAAATCTGGGCTTAGTTTAATTTCATTCAGTGCAGCCACCCCACTTGAGCTGCAATTAGTGAGAAAGTAACAATGCAAAAAAATCCGCTAGATGGCTTACATGATGTCATTGCACCAACCGAGGTTGCATGGTGGCCACTTGCTCCAATTTGGTGGCTTATCATCGCCTTAGTTGGTTCGTTATTAATTGTCGGCTTAGTGCTTTTATATAAAAACCAGCAGTTTAAAAAAGCCAAAAAACAAGCCATTAAATTAAGTAAAACAGTGGCTGATGATGACGCACAACAGCTACACATTATTTTAAAACGTTTAACTCGTCATTATTACAACAACCAGCTTGCCTCTCAGCCTTTAGCAAAATGGTCAGAAAGCTTGTCTAAGCTTAGTGGCGACAACTTTAGTTACGATGAACTAATGCCACTTTATCAACAGCAAACGAATAATGCCGAGCTTGGGGCTAAATTACGCAGCGCCATCCACAACTTTAAACTCAAGGAGCCAATCAATGTTTGAGTTTAGTTGGCCATGGTGTTTTGTACTTTTACCACTTCCTTGGTTATTAAGCCGCTTTATGCCGCTAAAGCAGCAAGGGCAGTTACGTTTACGTATCCCAGGCTTTGCTAAGCTTGGCTTGAATAATCAAACAGTGCAGCAACATAGCCGTAAAGTTTCATTACTCGAATGGGCAGTATGGGGTTCACTGGTTGTTGCAATTGCAAACCCAACTTGGCTTGATGAGCCTATCACACTGCCTAATGAAGGCCGCGACATTATGCTTGCAGTGGATTTATCTGGCTCAATGACCGAGCAAGATATGGCCTATCAGAATCAATATGTCGATAGGCTAACCATGGTAAAAGCTGTATTAAGTGACTTTATTGAGCAGCGTCAGGGTGACCGCCTTGGTCTTATTTTATTTGGCGATACGGCATTTTTACAAACACCACTTACACGTGATGTTAAAACCGTGAGCCAAATGCTAAGCGAAGCACAAATTGGCCTAGTTGGCCGAGCAACAGCCATCGGTGATGCATTAGGTTTATCGGTAAAACGCTTTGCCAACAAAGATGAAAGTAATCGTATCGTAGTGCTATTAACTGATGGACAAAACACCGCTGGTAACCTTGATCCAGAAGATGCGCTACTGTTAGCCCGCGAAGAAGGTATCAAAGTATATACCATTGGCGTTGGCTCAGATAACCCACGTGGTTTTAGCCTATTTAATATGGGTGGCATGAATGGTGGTAACCTTGATGAAAGCTTATTAAAGCGTATTGCAGAGCAAACCGGCGGCTTATACTTTAGAGCAAAAGATGTGGCTGGTTTACAACAAATTTATCAAGAGCTTGATAAGCTTGAGCCTATTAGTAGCGATGAGCAAACGTTCCGCCCGCAAATTTCTTTGTTTTATATTCCACTGCTTATAGCGCTTGGCTTAATAAGCTTAGCAATGCTAGTCAGTTTTATCCGCCAATTTAAGCAGGAGAGCTAGTATGGATTTTGAATTTATTCGCCCTGCCCTACTTTGGTTATTAATCCCAGCATTGATTATTTTTAGTGTGTTGTTAGTGCGCAATAAAAAAAGCGCCCCAGCTGATTTAATAGCCCCCCATTTGGCACAGTTTGTAATGAGCGACAACCACAAAAAACAAAGCCAACCACTTTGGTTAGTTGCGCTGTTTACCTTATTAGCTATTGTATTTTCTGCTGGCCCAAGCTTTGAGAAAAAACAAGTGCCAGTGTTTCAAGCAAAAAACGCTCGAGTCATTGTGATGGATATGTCGTACTCTATGTTCAGTACCGACATTGCGCCAAGCCGGTTAGTTCAAGCTCGCTTTAAAGCACTTGATATGATTGAGCTTTTCAAAGAAGGTGATACGGCATTGGTTGCTTATGCAGGCTCTGCATTTACCATTTCGCCGCTAACCAATGACGCCAGCACGTTGGCTAATCTTATCCCAAGCCTAAGCCCTGATATCATGCCAAGCAAAGGCTCAAATGTGATTGATGGTTTAGAAAAAGCAAATGAGCTACTTAAACAAGCGGGTTACCTTGAAGGCGATATTATTTTAGTAACGGATGGTGTTGACCAACTTGACCAAGAAGATATTGCTCGCTTTACAAGTGAATCGGATTATCGCTTAAATATTTATGGTGTAGGCACTGAGCAAGGTGCACCAATCAAGCTTCCTGAAGGCGGTTTTTTGAAAGACATGCAAGGACAAATTGTTATTCCAAAATTAAATGTGAGTCGCTTAAATGCACTTGCACGTAATAGTGGTGGCAAATTTGCACTCTATCAAACCAGTAATCAAGATATTAAAACATTCGCACCTAGTGCCAATGCTGAAGTGCTTAAAGATGAAAAACAAAGCCAAGCTTTATGGCGTGTTGATGCGGGTATTTATGGCCTTATTATTTTACTACCGTTAGCACTTTTTATGATTCGCCGAAGCAGCCTAGTGCTTGGGGTTTTGTTTGTTATGCTACTGCCTCAGCAACAGGTTTACGCCGCTGAGTTACCAGAGGTGTTTAAAAACCAAGACCAACGCGCCCTTGATGCCTATCAGCAGAATCAATTTGAACAAGCCGCACAAGCAGAAAACGCGCAACTAAAAGGCGCAGCCCTTTATCAGCAAGGTAATTACCAAGCGGCCATGGACGCCTTTAGCGAAGATAAGTCAGCTACTGGTTTGTATAACTATGGTAATGCTCTTGCCAAGGCTGGTGAGCTAGAGCAAGCCATAGAGGCTTATAAACAAGCCCAGCAACTTAAAAATGATTTTACTGAAGCAAAAGAAAACCAAGCCCTCGTTGAACAGTTATTGCAGCAGCAAGAGCAACAACAGCAGCAACAAGATCAACAGCAAAACAATGATCAACAAAACAGCGATGGCCAGCAAGATAACCAGCAAAAGCAACAGGGCGAGAATTCCCAGCAAGGCGAAAACTCTGAGCAAAGTGAGCAGCAAGAGGGGCAACAGCCCTCTGAGCAAGGTGAACAATCAGATCAAAAAGGTGAGCAAAGCGAGTCTGAAAGTGGCCAGCAAAACAAACCTGAAATGGAATCACAAGCACAACAGTCACCACAATCAGGTGAACAAAAGCCAGAGCAGTCCCCAGAGCAACAAGATGCAAAGCCAGAGCCATCGCAAAGCGATGAACAAGCTAAACAGCAAGCAGAGCAACAAGCTATGCAGGCACAAGCAGCTGAACTGACTAATGAAGAGAAAGAAAAAGCACAACAGCTTAATCAGTTACTTCGTAAAGTCCCTGATGATCCTGCGATCTTATTAAGAAATAAAATGCAATTAGAAGCACAAAAACGAAACTATCAACGTCGTCCACGAGGAGCCGAAAAATCATGGTAATGCGATTATTATGTTGTTTATTGCTAATCGCGGCAGCGCCGCTTTGGGCTGCCACCCAACTACAGGCAAGTGTTGATAAAAACCCAGTCCTTGCAGGTGAGTTTTTCATATTAACTATTACCGCTGACGACACCATCAACAGCGAGCAACCTGATACCTCTGTACTATTAAAAGACTTTGTTGTTGGACCAACGAGCGTTAGTACCCGCACCAACATTATTAATGGTGAAATCAGTAAGCAAACGAGTTGGTCTGTAAAATTAATGACTCGCAAAGAAGGGACTTACACAATCCCAGCATTTACCGTTGCTGGTGCAACTTCGCAGCCAATTGAGTTAACGGTTAGCAAACGGAGTCAAAACTCTGAACAAAGCCAAGATGCATTTATCAAAACCAGTATTAAACCGCAAAGTTTGTATGTGCAAGAAGCCGGTGTTTATACAGTTAAGCTATACATAGACAACAATAAAGAGCTACTTGATGGCAACCTTACGACACCAGAAATGGAAAATGCCGAATTAACCGCCATCAATAAACAATCAGAAAGCTATGAGCTGATTGATGGAAAGCGTTATTTGGTGATCACTCGCGAATACCTAGTGCAACCACAAAAAAGCGGCATTAATACCATTACAGCCCCTGTCTTTAATGGCCGTATCCGTCAAAACTATCGCCAAATGGCAATTTCAGCTATGGGTGAAAATGTTGATGTAGACATAAAACCAATTCCTGATAACTACACAGGTGCTTGGCTGCCAAGTGAATTAGTCAACCTTGATGAGCAATGGCAACCAAAAGATGACACGGTAGAGGTAGGTACGCCAATTACACGTACAATCAAACTCACCGCGCTTGGTGTCACCAAAGAACAGCTGCCTGATATCGAGATGCCACAAGTACAAGGTTTTAGAAGTTACCCTGATCAAAAAGAGAATAACCACTTAGTGCGTGATGGTCGCGTTATTTCTCAGCAAACAGCGTCTTATGCGTTATTACCTCAAACACCAGGAACATACACTTTACCTGAAATAAAATTGCCTTGGTTTAATACTAAAATAAACCGTATCAGTTATGCCACGCTTCCTGCACGCACAATTACGGTGATACCAAGTACTAACCCATTAACCCCGCCACCAGCGACGCTTACACAGCCCCAAACTGACAACTCTGCCGCTGTGACAGATATACCACCGGCTGTGCAAACTGTCACTCAAGTCAGCACACCAGCTTGGCTCGTAATTGTTGCAGCTGTAGGCTATGGCCTGTGGTTAGTCACTTTGGTTCTGTATATTAAAAAACGCCCAACAGTACGTGAAGTCGCACCACAATCAGTAGCTGCTTCTTCAACATCACTTGATGAGCTTAAGAAGGTCGCTAAACAACGCAACAATGCTCTCTTCTACAGCACGTTAATGGCCTACGCTAAACAGCAAACCGGTCACACAACACGACCAATTGAGCACCTGCAAGCAACACTTAACAATCAAGCCCTCAATGAGGAAATTGCTAAATTACGCGCTAAACTCTATAGTTCAGCAGACGAGCATCCTGATTTAGCAAAGATTGTGGCTTTGCTTAGCCAAGCCACTAAGCACGTTAAGTCGACAAACCAAGAAGATGTATTAAAGAATCTATACGATTAATATTAATACGTTGAATTTAAACGGCTAATCTACAATTAGCCGTTTTTTATATAAAAATAATATAAATTCAGAAAGTTTTTTTCTGGTGGGCGGGTCTTATTTACTATGACAGAAAAACAAAAGCGATATGAAGCACTGGTTCATATCTACCACAGTGAGCTTTTTCGCTTTGCATATTGGTTATGTCGTGATCAGAGTATTGCAGAAGACTTAGTGCAGGAAACCTTCCTGAGGGCTTGGCGTGCCTTGGATTCACTGCAAGATCAGCAAGCAGCCAAACCTTGGTTACTCACTATATTACGACGAGAAAATGCTCGGCGATTCGAACGCAAACAATTTGATTACGCCGATGTTGAAAATGACACACTTGTAGATGAAAAAAGCACGACGCTTGATGCTGAAATGGAACAAACAGTGATTCAACGACAAATTGGAAAGTTATCAGAAGAGTATCGCGAGCCACTGCTGTTACAAGTAGTAATGGGGTGTTCGGGTGATGAAATTGCCGAGATACTCGATTTAAATAAAAACACGGTAATGACACGTCTTTTCCGTGCCAGAAACCAGCTTAAAGAGGCTTTAAGCAGTGATGATGATCAACTTAGAGGAGCATCAAATTAATGGATGAACTCGAGTTTCGCCGCCGCATCCTCGCCGAGCCAAGCACGACTGATAAGGAGCTTGACGCGTTTGCCGAGCAGGACGAAGATAAACAGGCGTTTATCGATGATGTACGTGCCTTAGATGATGAGCTAAGCAAGGCACTCAACGTACCCGTGCCTGAAAATCTAGCAAAGCGAATTATTGATAATACTTATGCAGCAGAAGAACAGCTCTCTGAGCAGCCGTTAGACACTATTATTGAGGCTAAGTCGCGCTTCGCCTTTAATCGCCTTTATTTAGCTGCTGCAGCGTCGTTTTTAGTGGCAATTAGTGTGTTCTTCGTCACTAACAAACAGCATACGTTATACAGTGTTGGTGAGCATGCTTTTACTCATTTGTATCATGAAATTGACTCGCTCAATAAACATGAGCCAATTGATCTTGAATATGTGAACGAAAAGTTTGCCACAATTGGCGGACATTTAGATGAGCTACCCGGTAAAGTTACTTATTTAATGTTTTGTAATTTTCAGGGGAAAAAAGGCCTGCACTTGGTATTTGAATCTGACTTTGGCCCAATGACTGTCTTTATCGTCCCTGCTGACGAACAGCCTTTTGGTACTGGCTCAGAAGATTTCAGTGATGAACGTTTTGCTGGGCATATAAACCGCGGAAAACAAGCTGACACGATACTAATAGCCAGCCTTGATGCACCGCTTGATAGCTATAATGCAATGCTAAATGATGCGATACGCTGGTTACATTAGCCCTGTCCGCAAATAAAGTTTAGATACAAAAAAACCGCAGTGTGACTGCGGTTTTTTTATCGCTATAGAGCCGATTATTTACAAACGTCTGCTACTGCATTAGCAAAGTAATCAATGTTTGCATCACTGATACCAGCAACGTTTACACGGCTAGAACCAACAATGTAGATTGAGTACTCTTTTTGTAAGCGTTCGATTTGCTCTTTATTAATACCTAGGAATGAGAACATACCATTTTGACGGTCAATAAATGAGAAATCTTGTTCAATCCCTTTCGCTGCTAAGCTTTCTTTGATTAAAGTACGTAAACCATTAATACGGTTACGCATTTCATCAAGCTCATCGTGCCACATTTGCGTAAGCTCAGTGCTGCCTAAAATCGTGCTAACAATATCAGCACCGTGTGCAGGCGGCATTGAATAAATACTACGTACAACGCTTAATAATACAGAGTTAGAGATATCAGCAGTTGCAGCATCTTTTGCAATAATTGAACACGCACCGATACGCTCGCGATATAGACCGAAGTTTTTCGAACATGAAGAACAGATGATTAGCTCATCTACCGCTGCAGCTAGTTTACGAAGACCAGCAGCGTCTTCTTCAAGGCTTGAACCAAAACCTTGGTAAGCAATATCAACAAGTGGCGTGAAACCAACTTCAACAGCAAGATCAGCAACTGTGCTCCATTGCTCAGCATTTAAATCCATACCGCTTGGGTTGTGACAACATGCGTGGAATAACACAACATCACCTTTAGGCACTTGCTTTAGGGTGTTTATCATGTCATCAAATAATAGGTCTTTATTTTCGTAATCGTAGTAAGGGTACTCTTTTACTGTTAAGCCTGCCGCTTCAAATAAGCTGATGTGGTTTGCCCACGTTGGCGTAGTAACCCATACCGTTGCATCTTTATTGCAACGCTTGATGAATTCAGCTGCAACACGAAGTGCACCTGTACCACCTGGTGCTTGTGCAGTGCGAACACGGTTTGCTAATAACGCAGGATGCTCACCCAGTAATAAGTTTTCCATTTTTTGGCAGTAATCTAAGTTACCCGCCAAGCCAATGTACGATTTACTGGTTTCGTTTTCTAAACGAAACGCTTCCGCTTTTTTAACCGCTTTTAATACAGGCGTATTGCCTTGCTCATCCTTATAAACACCTACACCCAAATCGATTTTCTTCGGGTTTGTATCTTGTTTAAAGGCCGCCATTAGGCCAAGAATAGGATCTGTTGGTAATGGTTTTAATTCTGAGAACATTGACTATCTCTTTTTATAGGGGTTAGCGTTGCCACTAGCTTAACATAAAAACCCAGCCTAATTACTAGTTAAATTAGACCAAGAGTTGAGGAATTTTAATACAACACGCCACAAGTAATGCAAGGGTTTGTTGATCAAAGAAATCAGTATTAAATGCTTCTGCATCTATAATACCTAAGCATTCGTTTTTGTCTGAAAGTAATGGTAAACAGGTCTCTGCTTTCACTTTAGGATCGCAAGTATAGTACTCACCACCTTGAGCAAGGTAATCAGCAACGTTATTGATCACACGCCCTTGCTTAGATAGTGCAACCTGTACATTATTGCTACCCTTAGCGAATGCTTCTGTTAGAGGAAATAACGGACGACTTGGCGCGCCATGGTAAACCAGCTTCAATAACTGTGAGCCTTCGTCTGTATTTGTTGCTTGATAAATACCAAACCAATCTACTTGCGTCTGGGCTACGACAAAATCGATGATTTGTTGAAGCTTAGCCAGCTTTTCAGTGTTTACAGCATTGTCTGCAACATAGTCGTTTAATTTGAATGGTTCATCTTGCAAATAACCAAATAAGCTACACGCACCACCCTCGCCTAGCTCAGGGATTTGATACTGCCAGCGCACTGAAGGTAATGCTGACTCTGCAAGATATTGCTCAAGGTTTGATAATTGCTCCGCAACAAGGTTTTCAGGTAAATCTAGTTGGGCAACAGATAAGTAAGTAGAAATCATTTAGCCATCCAAACATCTATAATGCCGAAATGATAACATGCGATTTTAGTGTGAGCTAGCTTTGCTTGCAGTTAATTTATAATTAATTTCGACTTGGTTGCCAGCGCTATTAAATGAGACTTTAGAAGCTATCTCAGAAAGTAAACATAGACCTCGACCATGTTCTCTAACTAGGTTTTGCTGACTCTGCCCTGTTTTTGAAAATCCATTCCCTGAGTCACAAATCGTAAAGTCTAATTCTAATGTTTCGGGACTATATTGAATATCTATAATGATTAATGCTTCGCTTAACGAAGCCAGAGCTTCTTCTCGCTGTTGATAATAGATTAAAAAACCGTCTTCTTGGTTTTTTATCTCTGAGTCAAGCCCAAGAACACCATGATCAAGTGCATTATTATAAGCCTCAGATAACATCAAAAATATATTAGCCCGATGATCATTTAAGCCACCAATTTTGCTAAGCAGTTCGATCACTTCTAAAACGGGGTCGGTACTTTTAATTTGCTTTGCGTTTAAACTCATTGAGATATGAAAAGGTAAAGGCGAAAATTGCTCATATGTCTGTTCTGGTGAAGGAACCGGCAAACAATTTAACAACACTAAGCTCAAGTCATCTTGTTGTTGATTGCCACGCGCAAAACGATTAACACGCTCTATTATTTGTTCTTTACTTATATACGATTTTGACGCTAATACTTTTTTAAATCGTTGTTCACCAAAGTACTCATCATTGAGGTTAGTCGTTTCAATAATGCCATCTGTCGCCATCACGATTCGCGATGATGGCTCAACTTCGATGTGAATTAAACCACGTTCAAACTCTTCAGGCTCAAGAATACCCAGCGCCATATGCTGTGATTCTAGCGTTCGGGTTATGTTGCCTTTTTCATTAATAACATAAATGTCAGGTAAACCACCTAACCATGCTGAAACACTTCTTCCAGACTTACTCAACTCTAAAATAGTCGCAGCACAAAACATATGGCCTGGCAGTAAATTGCCCAGTACAGTATTAATCTCAGCCGCAATATCACTGACCGACATACCTTTACTTACCATGGTATAAAACACGCGTGAAGCGGGTAATGCACCAACCGCTGCAGCTAAGCCGTGACCTGTAAAGTCTCCTAACATGCAATATAAACTGCCAATAGGGCTTTGTGCCACAAGAAACATATCACCATTAAACATGGCGGCAGGAGATAAATGGTAGTCTAAATGAGCAGGAAATGCTTGCTGGTTTTCTAATGCGTTATTAAAGATATGCTCAACAATCTCATGCTCTCTTTCAACTTGATTTTGATGGTACTCAAGTTGCAAATTCTGATCATGGGCTTTTTGGCTTAAGTTTCTAATTCGGCTGTGTGCTTTTATCTTGGCGTTTAGAATCACTTCTTGAAATGGTTTTTGTAAGAAGTCATCTCCCCCAACAGCTAAACAACGCTCAAAACTTGCCTCATCTTCTAATGAGGTAATAAAAATAATTGGCAGGTAAACTTGGCTGAAGCGCTTTTTGATTATCGATGCAGTTTCAAAGCCATCCATAACTGGCATGATGACATCAAGTAACACGATGTCGATTTTATTCTCTTCTAATAGCTTTAATGCATTCAAGCCATTATCGGCAGTAAAAACACGATAACCTTGTTGCTCTAACATCACTGTTAATAGACGGCGATTTAACTCTAAATCATCAACAACCAGTATATTTAGCATCAATCAATATCAAACTTTTTGTCAAAACGAGAAATTTGCAGAATTTTCTTTAGCTGTGGCTGACAGTTACTGATTTGAATTGTGTCGACCTTACCAGAAAGGTTTTTTTTCATGTTAAGCAGCATACCTAGTGCAGAGCTATCCATATAGTCTGTTTCTCTTAGGTCAATAACAACTTTGTTAATATTATCGTTTAAGTCAGCATAAGCCTGACGAAAAGTTTGCACTAGATTAAAATCAAACTTTCCTTTGATCTGAACGGTTAAAATTTCGCCATCTGCAGATGTACTGCACGTTAAACTCATAATAAACTCCTAACAAACAATTCCTTCCTCAGAATTATCTAAATATAACTGCTTAAAAGAAATAAGCCAAAAATTAAAACACTTAGAATGAAATTTGTTATTATTTGGGCAAGCTTTCACAATGAGATCCACTATGAGCGACAATAATCTAGTTTATTCAACAGCGACTGGCCGTATTGAACAACCTAAAGAAACAAAGCCAACCCAAAGCAAAACGTTTAAAGATGGCTTTTTACGTATTGAGCGTCAAACAAAAGGCCGCAAAGGCAAAGGCGTCATGCTAGTTGTTGGTATTGACAGTGAGCAACATGACTTAAAAAAGCTGGCTAAAACCATTAAAAGTAAAATGGGTCAAGGTGGCGCCGTTAAAGAAGGCATCATTGAGGTGCAAGGTGACGACAGAGAAAAACTCAAAGCTATTCTCGAAGGGCTTAAATTTAAAGTAAAAATTGCAGGGGGCTAGTCAGCCCCCTCACTCATTATGACTTCATTGAGCTTAGGTGCTCATAAAGTGCTGGTAACTCATCTTCTGGGACTGGTTTACTGTAATAGAAGCCCTGCACAATATAACAATTGTTATTTTGCAAAAATTCTATTTGTTCAATCGTTTCAACCCCTTCAGCAACCACGTTTAGTTTAAGCTTTTGCGCCATCGCGATAATTGCAGCCGTGATTTCCATGTCGTTGCTATCCTCAGGAATATCTTTAACAAACGAGCGGTCAACTTTCAAAATATCAACCGGGAAACGCTTCAAATAACTTAATGATGAATAGCCTGTACCAAAGTCGTCAATCGAAATCGACACGCCCAATGCTTTCAGTTGATGTAGTTGCAAGATAGCAGCTTCTACATGCCCCATCAGCATACTTTCTGTGAGCTCTAAGTGCAGTCGCTTTGGCTCCACACCGGTTTGCTTAATAATGTTATCAAGCGTCGATACTAGGTTGGCATCTTTAAACTGTCGAGCAGATAAGTTAATCGAGATATTATTTTTTAAATTCTGATCTGCTAACCGAGCTGCAAACTCACAGGCTTCTTTTAAAATCCAGGCTCCTAACTCAACAATTAATCCAGTTGCTTCTGCAATAGGAATAAATTTTGTCGGTGGGATCATTCCCTCTTCCGGATGGAACCAACGTATCAGCGCTTCGTACCCAACAACTTGGTTGTTACGACAATCAACTTGAGGTTGGTAGTACACTCTGAATTGGCCTTCACGAATACCTGTACGTAACTCATTTTCAATGAATAATCGTTCATTCGCAGCAGCATTTAATTCTTGGCTATAGAAGTGATAGGTGTTTCGTCCCTTTGCTTTCGCTTCATACATTGCAAGATCAGCATGTTTGAGTAATTGGTCTTCTTCTTGGCTATCAAATGGTGCCATTGTAATACCAATACTGGCACTAATGATCACTTCATTGTTACCTAACTTAATTGGCTCATTAAGCGTACGTTGAATGGTATTAGCAACTTCTGTCGCATGAGTTTGATGCTCAATACCACTAAGTAAAACCGCAAACTCATCACCACCTAAACGGGCAATGGTATCTTCTGTGCGTAAACGTTTTTTCAAGCGATTGGCTACTTCAACCAGTAATTGGTCACCTGCATCATGGCCTAACGTATCATTGATACGCTTGAATTCATCTAAATCAAAATAGAACAAAGCAAAGGCATAATGACCACGCTCTGCTAAGGCCATTGACTTACGCAATTGCATTCTAAAGAAAGTACGATTTGCAAGCCCCGTTAAGGTATCAAAATAAGCAAGTTGCTCCATCTTACGTTGGCTTTCTTTTACAAAAGAAATATCTTGAGCTGATGCCACGTAACTGGTTATCTCACCACTGTCTTCACGAATTGGCGAAATACTTAAAGAAACCCAAACAGATTGACGATCATTTGCTTGTAATAAGGTATCACCGCGCCAATAATTTCGGCTTCGCAGGTCAATATCAATATCATCAACTAATATTGCCATCTCTTGTGAAATAATGCTCAGTAAAGGAGAGCCTATAAAGTGACGTTCTTCAAAGCCTGTCATCTCAACCATTTTTGGGTTGACGTATTTTACTTCAAACTCTTCATCTGTAATGACCACCCCTGTTCCTGAGAATGCAACAGCCTTAGATAATCGATTTGCCGCTTTTTCTGCAATTTCCTTTTCACTGATACGCTGATTTAAACCATCTATCAATTTACGGATCTCAACGGCCATATCTCTGAAAGAACCATTCAAGGTACCGATTTCATCTTTATTTTCTTTGGGAAACTCTGTTTGCAATTGCCCTTTACCAAAGCTCACCACAGCATTAACCAAAGAGTGAATACGGCGTAACACTAATTGATAAAGTGCTTGATGAAGTAACAGTGCAACTAAAATAGCGTACAAAATAAATAAGCCAAAAAATTTAACTTTCAGCTCTTCTAACGCAGATAATGCCGATGAACGCTTTTTATAAATACCAATATACCAGTCAAGCTGTTCAACTTTGCGGATATTGATAATGTGAGTTTCACCATCTTGTACAAATGAATTTGCCGACTCAGGCAACCTAAGACGAATGGTTTCAGAGACGAGCTTTTGCAAGTCAGCATTCACAAAATCTTGAGTCGCTAATTTTTTCCCCTCACGCCCGTATTTTTCTAATGTTTTCTTATCTAAATCAGGGTGCGCCAATAATTGACCATTCGCATCAAAAACAAATAGGTTTTGTTCGCGATCGCCAATCGGTAATTGAGAAAGCAGTGTTTCAAGTGCAATATCACTTCCTGTTACACCAAAAAACTCATTTCCACGATAGATAGGAACGAGCACACTCACAACCCATTTGTGCCATATATTATCGTAATAAACATTTGACCAAACAGCTTCACGACTTGGGTTGGTAGCTTCTTTAGCGTAGTTAAAGGTTTTACCAGTCGTAAAATTAAAATCGCCCGGAACATTTAGCGCCCAGTTAGGCGGCGCAATACGAATAAAATTGTCTTTTGTGATCAGATAGAAATTGAAAAAGTCTTGGATTAAGGTAGGTGAAACAATTTTCCATAATGACTCGGAATCATTAATTAATTGTTTGTAAAACGGTGAGTAATTTTCTTGTGGTATAAATGCAGCTGATAACCCATCAGCAGAAGTGCTACGAATACTGCCGTCTACAGCAAATTTAATTTCTGAGTTAAAATTACTTTGCAAATGAGAGTCGCTTTGTAGCAACTGACTACTAACAACGGAATTAGCCTGTTCCGCAATATTAATTTTAGTGTTGATTAAATGATTAAACTGCTTTGTTAAGCGTTCACTTGAGTGCTTTAAGAGATCATGCTCTTCAAACACGAGTTGCTTCTCTTCGGATTTGAGCATTAAAGCCGCTGCACAAATACCCGCAATTAAACAAATCGCAGAGATCAGCAGCGACAATTTCATACTTAATGAATTCACACCAAACCGTGATGGCGGTCGTCGATACACCACAGGACTACCTTATTAATAATTGTTATTATTTATTATGCAAAAACAAATATACCAGATTCATTTTTATATTTATAAATTTTTTATGAAGATTAATGAATTTTCCTAATCAGTGTACTCATTTATAAATTACTGCGATATGCAGTTGACTTTGTGTACAAGTGTTTTTACATTAAAGCAATGAATAAAATTATCTCTCGCACACGTTTTTCGTTTTTTAGCTTCTTTAGATAGAGGAGGCTTAACTGTTTGCGAGATAAATTCACCGAATAGCTAAAGCCTCCCTCTTGGGAGGCTTTTTTGTTTGTGCACTGTTTTGGAATGAGGAAACCAACATGAGCAATGATGTATTAAATGCATTACGACACGATATCAATGAAATAGATTCAGATTTATTAGTCTTACTGGCCAAAAGACGCCGAATAAGCCATAGCGTTGTTGAGTATAAAATTGCTAACAATAAACCAATACGAGATGAAGCACGTGAGCAAGCGTTGCTCGAAAAGCTAATAAGCTATGGTAAATCACTTGGCCTAGACGCCTACTACATAAACAATGTCTTTCAGACCATTCTTGAAGACTCAGTTTTAAATCAGCAAGCCATGTTGCAAAAGAACCTCAACCCTGAAGCAATGAGCGAAACACACCGCGTAGCATACTTAGGTGGACAAGGCTCATATAGCCAACTAGCTTGCCATAAATATTTTAGCCGTCGCCCAGGTAAAGTAATTGAAATGGGCTGTACTAGTTTTGATCAAATCACAGGTAAAGTAGAAAGTGGTCAGGCAGACTTTGGCTTATTGCCTATTGAAAATACCAGCTCTGGCAGTATTAATGAGGTGTTTGATTTATTACAACATGCGCAAGTATCCATTGTCGGTGAAGTGACACACAGTGTTGAACATTGCCTATTAGCGATGCCTGGCACGGAGCTTTCTCACATCAACAAAGTGTTTGCTCACCCTCAGCCTTTTGCTCAATGCAGCCGCTTTATCCAAGGTTTGGGAGATATTCAGCATGAAACCTGCGACTCAACCTATCACGCCTTAAAATCAGCTGTTGAAACACCTAACAGTGCCGCAATTGGTTCAGCACAAGCCGGTAAAAATGTTGGCCTAGAGGTTGTTAAGTCAGGTCTTGCTAATCAAAGTGAAAATCATAGCCGCTTTATCGTTGTAGCACGTAAGCCGCTACAAGTTTCAAAGCAAATTCCGACCAAAACCAGTTTAATTATGGCTACAAAACAACAAGCCGGTTCTTTGGCAGATGCACTGATGATTTTCAAACACCATCAGATCAATCTAGTAAAGCTTGAATCTCGCCCTGTACCTGGTAACCCATGGGAAGAAGTGTTTTATGTCGACCTTGAAGCGAACCTTGATGACTTACATGTTAAACAAGCGCTCGAAGAGCTAAAAGAACACACCCAGTACACCCGTGTATTAGGCTGTTATCAAAGTGAATCATTACAAGCAGTAAGCGTTTAATCCACCTTATTCTATTAGTTAAATAAAGGAGCCAACAGGCTCCTTTTTGTTTAATTTTATCGCAGAGACTTGCACCCCCTTCCCAGTGTAAGCATAATCTTGAAAACATTTTTAAACTGGAACATACATGAATTGGTTAGCAGAATTAGCAACTAAAAGAACACCTTGGCTATTATTAGCCGTGATATCCTTAGCATTTGAAATCACCGCATTGTTTTTTCAATACAATATGGGTCTTGAGCCATGCATCATGTGTATTTATCAACGTACAGCAGTATTAGGCTTACTTGCTGCAGGTGTTATAGGTGCGATTAACCCGCAGGCGATGGTATGTAGAGTAGTAGCATTTGTCAGTTGGGGTATATCAGCAATTTGGGGTTATTTTATCGCCAAAGAACACATTGCAATGCAAAACAACACTGATCCTTTTGCATTCAGCTGTGCTTTTGAACCAAACTTTCCGAGCTTTATGCCTCTTCATGAGTGGATCCCAAGTTTCTTTGCTGCTACAGGTGATTGCGGCAATATAGATTGGCAGTTTGCATCACTGAGTATGCCAGCTTGGATGGAAGTGATCTTCGCTGCGTTCTCTGTCGTATTTTTAGTGGTTATAATTAGCCGCCTTGTATGCAAAAAGTCACTGTAATGATATATTTTTTTACCAGTCAAATACCTGAATTAAAGGCCTTTAAAGTGAGGCAGCGCCAGCAAATCATTGCCCTTGCACTTAGCCATTTGAGCCCTATGCACAAAATCACTTTATCTGTCTGTAAACTTGCTTTTTTGGCACCACTATTTTTAGGGCTCGCGTATTTTGAAGGATGGATGCTTCTGCCCTGGTTACTGTTAGCGGGGGTAAGCTATCCGCTTCTAACCACACCACTCGAAAATATATTTGCATTGCCACATCTGCAAACCGCTATTAAAGAATACAAACAGGGCTGTTAGGCCCTGTTTGACAGAGTGGCTTTCTAAAGCGTAATTTGTCCCTTTAATTTTTGGTAGAGTTTCTCACCAATCCCCTTAACCTCTTTTAGCTGTTCGACAGTTTTAAAGTTACCTTGGCTCTTACGATATTCAATAATTGCTTTGGCCTTTGCTTCACCAATACCTGGTAATTGAGTAAGCTGCTCTAACGTGGCTTTATTCAAACTTACTTTTTGTAGCTTAACATCTGCAACATCAACAGGTTTCGCTGCAAGTGCAGCTGTGGCGGGCAAAAGCGCAAGGCTTGAAGCTAACAATAGACTTGATAATAATTTCATATTTTCCTCCATGATGTCCTTACTTGGACAACTAATTTCCTTTGTTACCAAACACTCGCTCCATCGCTTGTGTTCTTAAAATTATAGGCCTAGCAGTTTTCCGATGCTTGGATAGATTTTAGGTAACAATTTAAATTAAGCTAATTTCGCTTTCTTTGTCAAATGATAGAAAGAAAAATGTAAGTTGCTACTTGCAAATAATGTCACAACACATTACTGTATATAAAAACAGTAATCAAGATGGCGATTTTACGCTACAAATGCCACGCTTAAATGCAGGAGAGATCATGGCTGTTGTTGTTAAATATGTTGTAGAAAGAAACGGAGTCGAGCGCATGACGTTTACTACTAAAAAAGAAGCTGATGCGTATGACAAAATGCTCGACATTGCTGAGTCATTGGAACTAATGCTTGAAAAAGTTGATGTACCATTAAGCGAGCAACAAATTGAGTCACTGGCGCTTGAAATGGCAAAAGAAAAAGACCAATTTATGGCTGTACTCAAAGGTGCAAAAGAAGCACCTGCGAAGCCTAAAAAAGCAAAGTCAGACGATAACGTTGCAGATATAAAAGAGAAAGCTGCAAGCTAACCATTCGCTTTAAAATTAAAAAAGGGCAACATCTGTTGCCCTTTTTTGTGTTTAATCAAAAATTACAGTGATGATTCAACTTCATCAAATAAGTCTGTAATTTCCTTTTTAGGCTCGGCTGTCATAAGGCTTACAGCAACAATCGCTATCGTTGATAAAATAAAGCCAGGGACAATCTCATAGATGATTGCACTTAGAGCTTGGCCGTCAATAGTGATTGGCGCGTAAATCCAAAACAACACTGTTGCTGCACCAACAACCATGCCACTGATTGCTCCTTGTAAGTTCATGCGCTTCCAGTACAAACTAATTAGCACAAGCGGACCAAATGCAGCACCAAAACCAGCCCATGCATTACTTACTAAATCAAGGATTGAGCTGTCACGGTCATACGCAAGATAAATAGCAAATAAAGCAACCAAAATAACGCTGATACGACCCACTAACACTAGTTCTTTTTGTGAAGCGCTACGATTTAAGTAAATCTTATAGAAATCTTCTGTTAGTGAACTTGAACATACTAATAGTTGCGACGAGATAGTACTCATGATCGCCGCTAAAATAGCAGCCAATAAGAAACCCGCAATAAGTGGATGGAAAATAAGCTCAGATAACACCAAGAAAATCGTTTCTTTATCATCGATTGGCATTTGATTTTCAAGCATGTACGCTGCGCCAAATAAGCCTGTAAATACGGCACCAATAGCTGAAAGCGTCATCCACGACATACCTACACGACGCATCGTTGGCATATCTTTAACAGAGCGAACTGACATGAAACGAACAATAATATGTGGCTGACCAAAATAGCCTAAGCCCCATGCCATTGCAGAAATAATGGCAATTGTTGAACCACCAGCGAACCAGTCCATCATGTTAAGTGCATGTATTTCTGTTTCTTTAGGAGAACTTAATAATAAGTCATAGCGTGCATTTGCAAGCGTATCCATAAATGGTTGATCAAGCATAGTGTAGGTTGCAATAGGCACCGCTAACAGCGAGATAAACATGATACAGCCTTGCACGAAGTCAGTTAAGCTCACTGCTAAAAAGCCACCAAATAAGGTGTAAAGCACAACAACACCCGTAGTAATGTACAAGCCCATTTCATAACTCATATTAAATGAGTTTTCGAACAGCTTGCCGCCCGCGACAACTCCTGATGAGGTATATAGAGTAAAGAATACAATGATAACGACTGCAGAAATAACACGTAAGATATTTTTATTATCTTCAAAACGGTTTGCAAAGTAATCAGGGATAGTTATCGAATCATTGGCTTTTTCGGTGTAAACGCGTAACCGAGGTGCCACTAAAAAGTAGTTAGCCCATGCACCAAGCACTAAACCGATTGCAATCCAAACCTTGCTTAGGCCAAATAAGTACATTGCACCTGGTAAGCCCATTAATAACCAACCACTCATGTCTGATGCACCCGCTGAAAGCGCCGCAACACTTGGAGATAAGTTACGTCCACCTAGCATATAACCTGACACATCATCTGTTGATTGCTTATAGGCATATAGCCCTATTCCCAACATTACGATGAAGTATAATGCTAACGAAATTATCATTCCTGTTTCCAAATTAGCCTCCAAAAATTAGTTAATGTTGGCTTTTAATCCGAATAATGACTCGCAAGTTATTTAATTATAAGACATTATTGGGGTAAAAACCGATATCACTCATGACTATACCACGCTTCGACACTATAACTCCAATAGTGCCGATAACCAACTAAGTTTACATTTACAACGATACGCTAACAAAATTGTGATATTTAATCATAACTTATAGAATTTCATTACGATTTATCCTAGTCTTAACGTTAAGATAAAATCATAATTTATCCCCATATCTTGTCATTTTATTAATGCTATTTTAGATACAATGGCATATATTGCGAGGGGATAATGAAATAACTGATGTGGACAAGCTTGGACTATGTATTTTTACGCTGCGCGCCAACCGATTTTAGATAAGGAAAAGAAACTAGTCGGCTACGAACTCCTCTTTAGGGATGGAGTAGATAATGTGTTTCCAGATATTGATGGCGATGAAGCAACGTCACGGCTCATTGAAGGCAGCCAATTTAACTTTGGTTTGGAAGACTTAACAGACAACAAACCTGCTTATATAAACTTTACGTTAGAAACATTACAAAAGGGTTACCCGTTATTATTAGGTAAAGACAATGTTGTAGTTGAAATTCTTGAAACTATTCAACCTGGTAAACGATTACTGGCTCTTGTCAAAGATTTGAAAGAAAGAGGCTATACGCTAGCACTTGATGATTATATTCACCAACCAGTTTGGCGTCATTTTTACCCTTATATTGATCTTATAAAAATCGATTTTCTAACCTGTACACCTGAATCTCTGCAGACGGTGATTGAAGCTATAAAGCCTCACCCACACATTAAGTTGTTGGCAGAAAAAGTTGAGACCCATGAGAAGTACCAACTGGCCCTCGATATGGGTTTTAGCTACTTTCAAGGCTTCTTCTTTTCGAAACCTGAGATGGTGCAAAGCAAAACTTTACCACCGTCTGAGATGGCATTAGCTGAGCTTTTGTATGAAACATCGAGTATTGACTTAAATCTTAAAAAAATCACCGATGTATTTGAAAGAGATGTTAACTTATCTTACAAGTTACTGCGTTATTCAAACTCTGCAGCATTTAAACGTCGTGCTGAAATCAGCACCATCAAACAGGCACTTATCGTTTTAGGTAGCGAAGAAATTAAACGTTTCTTATCGCTGTTATTCGCCGCACAAGTGGCTGCAGATAAGCCTGCTGAACTCATCCGCTTATCACTCACGCGAGCTCGCTTTGCTGAGCTGTTAGCTATCAGTCATGGGCAATTACGCGATACTGGAATGGCATTTTTGACCGGTATGATGTCGCTTATGGATGCAATCTTAGATGAAGATATGCCAAGCGTAATGGGCAAATTACCGCTAACAAATGAAATTAAAGGTGCCCTTCTTCATGACGAAGGTTTATTAGCAACGTATTTACGCCTTGTGAAGTTTTACGAGCAAGCTGACTGGGAAAGTGCCAAAGAGATCCAACAACAACTCGGCCTCAAACCCGAAGAGGTGCCCGATGCATATCACGATGCATTGAACTGGTCGAATGAACAAATGTCTGTATTCGGCGACTAATGTTCGAAATGTAAATACAAAAATGCCAGCAATATAGCTGGCATTTTTTCGTTGTGGTCAACGCTATTAAAGGTTTTCTAAGAAGTCTTCATCAAAATCGTCTGGCTCTTTTTCCATTGGTGGATTGCCATCATGAAGCTCATATAATTGACGCTGGAAATAGATATCTTTAACAAATATGTACGGGTCAAGTGACTCATTTAATAGACTTTCTTGAGGTATCAAAGAAGCACGCGCTTCAACCGCTTTCAGTGCAAACACTAAAATGGTTTGAGGTGTTGTTAACGCTATTTCAGGTAATACTATGTTATCAACTACATCACCCGTTAAATTTCGTACTGTACTTGGCCCCATGCCAGGTATCATCAAGTAGGCACCATCTCCTACTCCCCACACACCTAGCGTTTGGCCAAAATCTTCATCAACGATCTCTAACCCTAATGAAGAGGCCACATCGAACAAGCCAAATAAGCCAACCGTCGAGTTCACTAAGAAACGCGCAAGGCTGATCCCCATATTCGCTGGTTTGCCCTGCAAACCAGCGTTAACCATATCAGTTGGTGCAGTAATATTATCAGTAAAGTTAACAATACTGCGCCTAACAGGCATAGGTGTCACTGTAACATAGCCCACCGCAGCAGGGCGCAGAATATAAGCATCAAGCACGTCCATGTTAAAGTCATACATAGGACGATTGAATGACTGCAATGGATCTCGCTCATCCGCTTTTTCTTCGGGTACTTGTGCGCATCCTGCAAGTACAGCAAAAAAAATTAAAAATATACTATGCCTAAACATTGGCTATCCTTAAGGTATTAACTCATTAATTAGCAACGAATATTCTTTAACGTTAGCACGCTCCAAGACATCCGACTTGCCTTCCAACTCGCCGCTAGAAGTTACCACAGTTGCATCTTTCGATAAACGCGCGGTTAAAATAATTTGCTCAACACTCGATAAATTCAGGCCATCAACCATTGCGTTAGCATCACTTAACGTCACTGTTAGTGGAAAGCTATATTCTGTCATTTTTACCACAGCTAATGGCATTTGCGGACCACTGGCTGCTTTTGCAAAAACAAATAACGTGCCGTTTTGTGGCTGTGAGTCAGCAAGTGCTGGGTCCAAATCAACTGTGATCCTAATTTCACTGTTTGAAGCATCAGCTACTTCTGTATTTGTGACTTGCTCATTATTTAAATGGGCATCAATTTCAGCAATACGCTCTGCAATCATGCTATAACGAGGGTCGTTTTGCTCCATGCTCGCTAGCAGTACTTCAAACGCGGTTTTAGCTTGCAGCCAATCTTTACGCTCGTAGGCAATTAGGGCCAACAATGAGATTGCATCAATATTGGTTGGCTCTGCTTTTAACACTTTTGAAAGCATAGTCGCAGCCTGAGACATGTTCGCGTCATTGCCTTCCATTAGCAGAACTTGCGAGTAGCTGATCAGCACTTGCTTGTTATCCGGATTCATTTTCAATACTTTATCAAATGACTGCTTTGCCATATCAAATTCATTTAACGACATCGCAACACGTCCAAGTAGCATCCAAGCTACTTCGTCATCACCACTTTGATCAAGTTTAGTACGCAGCGCTAATGCAAATGCTTGAAGTTCATTTGCAGTCAACGGCTCACCATTTTGCATCACAGCTCGCTCACCGTATGACTTTAGATTTGCCATTGCATCATGCCAGCCTTTTATTTGCTGCTGACTGCCAGTGTAGCCATAGAAAATAGCTGTTAAAACGATTAAAAAGCCTGCTCCTGTTAAAGCAAATATACGATTGTTACCTTTGCTGTTTAAGGCTTTTTCTGGTGATAACTCATTAAGTAAACGACGCTTTTGCTCAACAACTGCCTCGTCATGCATTTGTGCATCGATACGTTGATTTTCAAGATCGTCTTTAAGCTCATCTAAACGTTGGTAATAAATTCGGATCAATTCCGAGTTTGCATTGTGATCAAGGCGTTGAATACGTTCGCGTTTAAAAAACGGCACGACAACAAACAGCAATGCAATCAGTGTGAGTAAAACAAAAGAAGCCCACATTAATGCCATTTAGCTTTGCTCCTGACGTTGATTTTGTTCAATTAGTTTTGCAAGTAATTTCTCGTCTTGCTCAGTCCATGTTTGCTTCACTGATGCTTTACGCTGACGCAATACAATAAAGCCAAAGCCAAGCACCACAATGAGCACTGGTAAAACCCAAAGCACAAGTGTTGCTGGAGTGACAGGCGGATCGTAATGAACGAAGTAACCGTAGCGGTCAATCATATAGTCAATCACTTCGTCTTTTGTTTTGCCTTCTTTTACTAAGGCTAATACTTTATCGCGCAAGTCTTTGGCAACAACGGCGTCTGAGTCGGCAATATTCTGATTTTGACATTTAGGGCAGCGTAACTCTTTAGTTAATTCACTAAAACGCGTAGCTTGCTCTTTATCATCGAACTGGTACTTGTCTTGCTCTGCAATTGCACTAAAGGCGATCAGCAAGCTTGCTAGAAGAATAACGAATCTCATTGCTGTAATTCCTGCATTAACGGTGCAAATTTAGCACGCCAAACACGTGGATTAATATCACCGGTGTGATGAAGCAAAATTGTGCCCTGCTTATCAACTAAAAACGTTTCAGGCGCACCTGATACCCCTAAATCAAGGGCTAATGTACGCTTTAAATCCAAAATATTGAACTGATAAGGGTCGCCAGCGCGATTTAGCATGCTGGTTACATCTTCACGTAACGCATTAATATCAAACTGGCCATCAAAGTCAGGGTCATAACCTTGCTCGTAATATAAGCCAATAATCTTAACGCCCTGCTCTCTAAGCTCTGTTAAATAACCTAACTCAGCTAAACAGGTCGGGCACCATGTGCCCCACACATTCAGCAGGTATACTTCGCCTTTCAGATCGGCATCAGTCCAACGCTTTGACTCATCCATCAAATCAGGTAGGTTAAATGTTGGCATAGTCTGACCAATACGCCCTGTTTGCAGCTCACGTGGGTTTGCAAACAAGCCTTGATATAAAAACACACACAACAAAACGAAAACCAATAATGGCGCTAGCGCTAACAATTTGCGGTTCATGCTGAAGCCTCCTGCTTAGTCGATTTCTGGCGATAGCGTTTATCACCAAGCACTAAAAAGCCTGCCAGTGAAATCAAGATGCCACCGAGCCACATCCAACGAACATACGGTTTATGGTAAATACGTAACGACCACGCACCTTGGCTTAATTGCTCACCTAGCGCTAGATACAAGTCACGGGTGAAGCCTGCATCAACAGCTGCTTCTGTCATAAACTGCATGCCAATGTCATAACGGCGTTTTTCAGCATGTAAAACCGTCACTTGTTTATCGTTTTTCATCACGGTGACAACCCCAGCATGGCCACTGTAGTTAGCCCCGCGAATAGACTTAACACCGTCAAAGCGATACTGGTATTCATTTAAAGCCACTGTGTCACCCGGTTTCATTGATACATCACGCTCAACCGAGTAAGCAGAGGTTAACGTGACACCTGCAATTACAAACGCTAAACCAATGTGACCTAAAACCATTGCCCAATAGCTTAGACCTAATCGCTTAAAGCCTTCACCTATGGTTTTATGAATAGTCACTTTTGCAGCTAAATCTATCAGTGTAGTAACAAAAATCCATACTGCTAATGCGGTTGCAATAAAGGTAATTGGCGCAATTACGTCGTAGCTTGAATATAACCATGCACCGGTAACAACCACACTGACCACAGCCGATAATAACAGCTTGTTCTGTAGCATTGACCACTTGTTTTGCTTCCAGCGTAACAGCGGACCTATCCCCATTAAGATAGCAAATGGCACGAGTAAAATAGCAAACATCTTATTGAAGAATGGTTCACCTATCGATATGCTGCCTAAGCCAAGTTCTTTGTGGATCATTGGCAATAAAGTGCCCAGTAAAACAATCAGTGTTGCCACAACTAAGAAAATATTATTTAACCAAAGCGCTACTTCACGTGAAGCAAACTTATAGCGCCCCTCACTTTTAACCTGCGAAACACGCAGTGCATAAAGCGATAAACCACCGCCAACGACAATGGCCAAGAAAGCTAAAATAAACATGCCGCGATTAGGGTCTGACGCAAAAGCATGCACAGATACAATAATGCCCGAACGAACAATAAAGGTACCCAGTAAGCTTAACGAGAATGCTGCTATAGCTAGTAATACGGTCCAAGACTTAAATACACCACGTTTTTCTGTGGTTGATAATGAGTGCAACAACGCGGTTGCCACAAGCCAAGGCATTAGTGATGCGTTTTCAACGGGATCCCAGAACCACCAGCCACCCCAGCCGAGTTCTGAGTATGCCCACCAACTACCAATGGTAATACCGAGTGTTAAAAAGCCCCATGCAGTCATTGTCCAAGGACGAGACCACTTTGCCCAAGTATTATCAAGTTTGCCTGTAAGTAACGCCGCAATGGCGAATGAGAACGACACAGATAACCCAACATAGCCCATATAGAGCAATGGCGGGTGAATGATCATACCTGGGTCTTGCAGTAATGGGTTTAAATCGCGACCTTCAACAGGGAAATACGGTAATAAGCGCTCAAATGGGCTCGACATTAATAAGGTGTACAGCATAAAGCCAACACCTAAAAAGCCTAGCACGCCCAGTACACGAGCACGTAATACCCAAGGTAATGATTGTGAGCGCATAGCAACAACCGCTGTCCAACCTGCTTGCATCACTAACCAAAGTAAAATTGCTCCTTCATGGCCACCCCATGTTGAGGTTATTTTGTAGTACCAAGGTAAGGTGCTACTTGAGTGATAAGCAACATACGAAACGGTAAAGTCGTCGGTTAAACTGGCATAAATAAGTGCTGCAAAAGACAAAAGTACGAATACGAACTGACCAATTGCCAGTGATGGGGCTGCACGCATTAACCTTAAATTGCCGGTATGCGCCCCCCACAAAGGAAAAATACACAGTAGAACACTGAGCACCATGGCCAGTGTTAAAGAAAAATAACCGAGTTCTGGGATCATATTAATTGCCGTTATCTAAGTTATAGGTCGGTTTTTCGTGTTTGATACCCTTCACAGCTTCTGCGACTTCTGCTGGCATGTATTCTTCATCATGCTTTGCAAGTACCTCAAAGGCATCAATTTCATTCGCTTTCACTAACACGCCCTGCGCCACAATCCCTTGGCCTTCACGGAATAAGTCCGGCAAAATTCCTTGATAATTAATTGTCACCATAGGGCCCGTATCGATTAACTTAAAGCTTACCTTTAAGCTTGATTCGTCACGGACAACTGAGCCTGGCACAACCATGCCGCCGATACGTAGTTTTTGCCCAATATGCGGTTTTTCTTTATTAGGCCCTTTTCCATCAACCAATTCACTTGGTGTATAGAATAAATTAATGTTTTCTTGCAGTGCATACAGCACTAAACCAATCGTTGCACCCACACCAAAAATAATGGCTACAACCGCTAATAAACGCTTTTTACGTCTTGGATTCATTGCCCTGCCTCTTGCTTCGCTTTCTTAATGCGCTCTTCACGTTGTGCTTGCTGCTTTACTGAAGAGAAAATACGTTTTGTGTCGTTTAACGAACTAAATAAAATACCAAGTAAAATTAATGCACAGCTGCCAAACGACAGCCAAACATAAAAGCCATAGCCACCCATGGCAATAAAATCTGCAAAAGAATCAAACTGCATGATTAACCTCGCTCAAGCATATCACGCACCCAAGGGCGGTGCTTTTCACGTTGTAAAATTTCGTTCTTAAGACGTATTAACGTCACCGTACCGACGAACGCTGCGAATGCCACAATATTCACCATCAGTGGCCAAAACATGCTTGGATCAATGGCTTTAGTATCAAACTTTGTAATGGTTGCACCTTGATGCAAGGTATTCCACCACTCAACCGAGAAGTGAATAATCGGTAAATTGATCACCCCGACAATCGCTAAAATACAGGCTGCCCGACCCGCCGCTTTTTTATCTTCAAAAGCATGATAAAGCGATAACACACCAAGGTATAAAAATAACAGAATGAGCTCAGAGGTTAGGCGTGCATCCCACACCCACCAAGCGCCCCACATAGGTTTACCCCATGCAGCACCGGTAATTAATGCTATCGCTGTCACACATGCCCCAACAGGTGCAATTGCAATCACTGCGAGTTCTGCATTACGTAATTGCCATACTAGTGCGATCACTGCAGCAATCGCCATAGAAGAGTAAGCGCCCATAGATAAAATAGCTGAAGGCACATGGATAAAAATAATTCGGTAGCTGTCTTTTTGTTGGTAATCGGCTGGGGCATAAGCAAGCCCCCAGACCCATCCAACAATCATACAGACCACCGTAACGACGGCGAAATAAGGCAGTAAGGTGTTACACAATTGGTAAGCACGATCTGCTTTTGCGTAGGGATGTAACCACTTCCACATATTAACTTACACTCACTTTCAATGCTGACGATATGGCAATTGGCGCCGCTATAATCGCTACGATTAGCATGGCACCAAGGATTGCAAGCTGTCCGCTATAGGCAAGCTCCATAGAGCTGGTATCGATAGCCGAGGTTGCAAAAATTAGTACAGGGATATACAAAGGCAAAACAAGTAAACTCATTAAAATGCCACCTTTTTGTAATCCCACAGTCAGTCCAGCACCAATTGCGCCAATGAAACTCAGCAATGGCGTCCCTAACAATAACGTCAGAACGGTTGCTAAAAGCGCTGAACTTTCTAAATTCAATAATAAAGCAAATACCGGAGTCATAAGCACAAGAGGCAGCCCCGTAATAACCCAATGAGCCGCAACTTTAGCAAGAACGGTCAGTGGTAATGGGTATGCCGAAGCGATTAACTGCTCTAGTGTTCCGTCGTGATAATCATCACGAAATAACTTATCTAGGCCTAACATGGTCGACAGTAACGCAGCGACCCAAATAATGCCTGGCGCCATACGAGCAAGTAGACCGGGTTCAGGGCCAATTGCTAACGGAAAAAGTGTAATTACAATAAGAAAAAACAAGATAGGGTTAACGATTTCAGCACGCTGACGAAACGCTAATTTAAGATCTTTTGAAAAAACCGCAGAGAATAGTTGCCAATACGAGTGCTGCTTTACCATCAGTGGCGATACTCCAAAGTCACTGTTTTAAGGTCACTAAAATGTGCCGTTAAATCTTGGTGGGTGGTTAATAAAATAGCTCCACCCGCATTAAGATGCTCAACAAATCGCTCTTGCAAAAACGCCACCCCACTTTTATCAAGCGCAGTAAACGGCTCGTCTAATATCCACAGTTTGGCGTTATTTAACCAAAGACGAACCAATGCAACACGACGCTGTTGTCCTGCTGATAACATGCGCACAGGTACGTCTTCAAGACCCACTAGACCTATCTTAGCTAAGACCGGATATAAGTCTTGCTTGCTATCATAGCCGTTTATTTTCAGCCAAAAAGCAAGGTTTTCAAGTGCCGTAAGTTGACTATTTACACCTGTCTTATGACCGATAAATAATAACTCATCAGCAAATTCATCATAGTATTTTGCGATAGAACGTTGTTGCCATAATACCTCACCTTCATCAGGCATAGCGAAACCTGCGATAATACGCAATAATGATGTTTTACCAGCCCCATTTGGACCAGCTAACTGCATAATTTGCCCAGATTTTAAGCTGAAATTAAGATCCGCAAACAAACAACGATCTTGCTTGATGCAGGTGACGGCCTTAATGTGTAACAAGATGACGATTCTCTATACCCAAAATTAGGCGTTAGTCTACCATAATGATAGGGTAATACGAATATTGCTTTAAAACGATTAACTTATATTTGATCTAAAATAATGAATAAACAAAGCCAGTTGACTCTCAGCACCCAGCTTAATATTGACCCTAAAAGTATTAGCAGTGCTTCACAACATTCATCAAGCGAGGCATTAAAAATGCTCGCTGATCAGAGTCTAACTGCCCGTAATATCGTGATTAGCAAACACAGTGTGCAGATGGATGTATTAATCAACAATGCATGGCAAACATTGCGTTTATCTACTGAGCAAGAAAATCCCAAAACTGAACGATTCTTATCGGCAAACATCCAATTAAGTAATGATGGCAAAGGGCTCACTATTACACCTCTGCCTATCACAATTACACTGGGTAAAAGTCAGCAAATGCAAGCACTTCTTAACTTGTTCACACAGGGGAATGCAAATACAAACACGCCCTACCCGGCAACTATTGCCAGCAATCAGCCAATGTTGCAACTGCCATCATTGAAAACAGAGTTTGCCCTTAACAATACCTTGGCAACACTGTTAAAAACTGAAGCGCCACTCAAAGCAATCTTGTTGCCAGCTACAAATCAGCAAAATAGTTTTAACTTAAACATCATTAATCGCTTTGGGGATTCACTGCATCAACAAAGTGTTAGCCAACAAAAAGTCGCTGATTTAGTCGCTAAACTAGTCCCAGAAATAGACTTAAAACTCACCGGCCAACAGCTACAATTGAGTTTAGCAACCAAACAAAATAGCGAGTTAACGCTGCCACTTGCAGCAATCCCCCCAAAACAAGCAAAACAAATTCAAGCGCATTGGCAATTTAATCCTCATACGCTAAAACTGCTATCACAGCGCGTAAAAGAGACCATTGAACTTGTCAACAAAGCGCCAATACAACATTTGTTATTAAAAAACTCACTCTCAGATACATTTACACATGCTCTTAAAAGCCAACCACTTGACAGTAAGACAACGCCTTTGGCTCCATCAAGTAATAATGATTCACCAATACGCTCTTGGTTAAAAGACAGTTTTGCCGATTTGAAAACCCGTATTAGTGATGCAGTGCGTTACTTTGAGCGTTTACCAGCAACAACAAAATCAACAGCTAACTTATCTGTTAGTCAAACGCCGGACGCAAGCAACAGTGTAAGCCAGCTAGGGTATAATGCTAAACAAATCAATATAATTAAGCTCGCGTCTTTAGACCCAAATTGGTCGAGGTTAATGACCTCTAACTCGCCTTTAAAACAACAGCCGGGCACACTTTTGCCTACCATCAATGTCAATGTGCAGTTGCCCGCCACAAAGTCTGCTGGCGAACAACCTATGTTGCCTGTCAGCTTTAATAAGTCGGCGCCGCTAATTAAATTGTTTCAGCAACTTAAAGTAAGTCTTGAACCATTAATAAATACGCCCGCAATCAACGACAAAGCAGCACTCATTAATAGCGCTCAAATAGCCGAAAAGCCTCCTACAACTTCAGCGGCAAATGCTATAAATAAGGCGAACTCTATACCCGCTCAAGCTTCAAACATCGCCACTAATATTGATAACGCAGTATCGAAAGACAATCCAGCGCTTGCAACTAAGGCGATTAAACAAACTGTGAGTGGTGATAAGTTGCAATCCTTAGCGAGAACAAAGGGTGCAATTACAGAGCAAACGGCAAATCATTTAAAAGTTAAAGCGGAACTGCCTGCATCAATAACAAGCCAAGTTTCTTCTCTCGCTCCTTTTTTAGCAGCAAAAGAGCCTAATTTAGGTCAACCCCTACTCGCTATTAGGCCAATTGAAGCCGCACTAATAGCCAAGTTAGTGCCAATGCCACAGAGTCAAAAGCCCACAAGCACGCCATTACCTGTGCAGTTAAGTGAAAAGTTAGTCGCTCTTAGTGAGCAAAGTACGTCTTCTTCTGTTGATCTAAATAGGTTAGTTAATCAAGCATTTAGCCGCATGATTTCAAGTCAAAACATACACCCAGCAACGATCGAGCGTGAACTACTAAGTATACTTAGACCAGCATCTTTAACACCACAAAACCAACAAGCAAGTTTTAATCAAGGTCTAGAGCAACTAGCAGTAACCGCTTTGGCTGCACCTATTATTAATCAGGCTCCCACTAATTTAAGCTTTAACAACCAAACAGGTCTTGATGCTTTATTGCAAGTGCTAGTACCCAATTTTAAAGCCGTTAATGGCAGTAAGTTACTGGAGCAATTACAACAACCCAATTTGCAAGCCTTAGCGGGTGAGTTAAGCCAAGTAAAGAATACTCTCACGCAAGTACAAACGACGCCGATAAACCAACAGCAAGATAGTAACCCGCTTGCACAATTTTTCTTACCGATGAAACTCCCAGCAGAGGCAGGGCAAACAGAAATCAGCTTAGGTCAATACAAAAAGCCGAGCAAAAACAAGCTTGAAAGTAAAAATGTATGGTTTGTTAGGCTAAACTTTGACTATGCGCAGCTTGGTAAATTACAAGTTACCGCAGAGGTTATGGACACAGCGGTAGATTGCCAATTATTAGCCTCTTCACAAGAGGTCACGGCTCTTGCACATCCGCATTTAGAAACGCTGCGTCATAAACTAGCAAGCCATGGTCTAAATGTTGGCGAGCTTAATTTGCAACAAGGTACGCCAAGTCATCAAGCCTTTTACAAGTCACATGCGATTATTAACATCAAGGTCTAAACTTTATGAGCGAACAATATCAACATAAATCTGCTATTGGCCTACTCTACGAAGCGGGCAGTTCGCCTCGAGTAACCAGTAAAGGCTTTGGTGAACTTGCTGACGAAATTGTTAAACTTGCCGAACAAAAAGGCATTTTAATACATCAAGACGCTGACTTAGCACAAACCTTATCGCACCTTGAGTTAGGTGAAGAAATACCAAAAGAGCTTTACTATGTCATTGCTGAATTAATTGCATTTTCGTATGTATTGCGTGGTAAATTTCCACCGGGTTGGCAAGATTTTCAGGGTAAGCTCAACATTCAAGCTTAGGGCTCAGAAGTGCTCCAATAAAAAAGCGCCTCATTGGGCGCCTTTTTGTTTATGAAGAGACATAAGAAGTTCAGCTTCGGCTCTGGGTAACTCGCATTCACGAATTATTTCTTCTAAATCAGCACCTAGCTCAACCATTTTAACCGCTCGCGAATAGATTTTCGCATTCGGATCATCATATTTTTGTGCGTCTTGTAGTTGCTCAAGTTCTCTACTTTTTTCTTCAACAGCTACAACACGTTTGCCAATACTGAGCATTCCTGCACGCATTTCTGCAACTTCACTGCGTAATATACTCAATTGTTGTTGAGCATCTTGCAGCTGTTTTTGCTTAGCCTGAATTGCGGCAGCTTGTTTATTGTTATTGACAAAAATAAGCCCCAAACACACTAAAACTAGTAAGATTGAGGCACCAAACAAAGAGTATAACAGCATATAGTTTCCAAGCGTTTATAGTGCGCTCAGCTCGTCCCACTCATCGTCATTTAAAAGCTTGTTAAGGTCTACCAAGATCAATAACTCACCATCACGGTTTGATACACCTTGAATAAACTTAGCACTTTCTTCTGTGCCAATATTTGGCGCACTGTCAATTTCTGAGCTACGTAAATAAACCACTTCAGCGACACTATCAACTAAAATACCAATGACTTGTTTTTCAGCTTCGATGATGACAATACGTGAGTTGTCGGTAACTTCTGCGCCCATCAAACCAAAACGTGCACGGGTGTCGATCACTGTTACAACATTACCGCGAAGGTTAATAATACCCAACACATACGAAGGTGCGCCTGGAACAGGAGCAATCTCGGTATAGCGAAGCACCTCTTGTACTTGCATTACGTTAATGCCGTACGTTTCTTCTTCAAGCTTAAAGGTTACCCACTGTAACACTTCATCGTTGCTATCAGCATTTTTATTAGCTGACAGTAGTCTTTCTTCACTCATGCTATTACTCCGTAAAAATAGTTACTGCTCACGGCTGTCTAAGCCCTGCTCTAGCAATTGATATAAATTTTCAACGTCAATCAAGGCGCACATTTTCTCTTTGATAACACCGGCTAACCATGGCCGCTTACCTGATTTTGCTCGCCATTTTACATCTTCTTTTTGAAGCGTAATATTATTTACGAGCTTTTCTGCCAATAATCCCCATTGACTATCACCTAAAGTGATTAAATACTGATAATTTAATGCTTGTTCTAATCTTTCATCATATTTTTCTGGCATAACCCAACGTGCAGTATCAACAACATTGAGCTTTTCATCTCGGTTAAGCATTACGCCTTTAAACCATTTTGGTTTACCAAACAATTGGTTAACCTCTGTCAGTTGATGAATTCCCCCTAATGCTTTTAGTGGTACTGCTAAGGTTAAACCTGCAACTTCAAAAAACAGTGCCTGAAACTCGCCATCAAAGTAATCTTCTTGGCGCTCAGACGATGTCTTAGCAATAATATCTGCATTAGATTCTGCAACTATATCTTTGATATTAGCTTGGTTCTCGGTTTTCTCAAGCTCTTTAGTTGACTCAACACTCGGTAAAGGCGGTTCAGCAGCAATTACTGTGGAGGTAATCTTTTCTTCTTGCTTTTGTTCAGGCTCATTAACCTGCTCGAGTAATTTAGCTACGGGTTCAAGATTCTGCTCGCTAGGTTCATCTTCACACAGCAAAGCACCCAAATATTGGGTCATCACTTTTTCATTAGCAAATAAATGCTTACTCATCATTAACCTTGTGCAACTAAATAATCAAGCAAGGCGCGATAGGCAAATACACCTCGAGAACGAGGGCAAAATTGAATCGGCACTTGTTGTGCTAAACTAGCATCTCTAAATTTTGTATCGACTGGGACAACACCCGACCATACTTTGTCTTTGTAATTATCCTGCAGAGTTTTATACGCTTCAAGTGATGCTTTAGTCCGTTTGTCGTACATTGTAGGAATAATAGTATATTGATACTGCTTTGACTGCGATGTTTGCATTAATTCCATCGTCCGCATCATTCGGTCAAGGCCTTTAAGAGCCAAAAACTCAGTCTGTACTGGCACCAAAATACGCTCACTGGCTGCCAAGGCGTTAACCATCAACACCCCTAGTACTGGTGGGCAGTCAATAATTGCATAGTCATAATGGTCACTAATTTTTGCCAGCGCTTTCTTAAGAATTAAGCCCATACCATTTTTATTACCCATGCTTCTATCAAGTGTCGCAATTGCCATAGTGGCAGGTAAAATATCAAGGTTTTCTAATGTTGAAGGGCATAACGCTTGCAAAATTTCTTCACTTGCCATGCTGTTACCGCGTGCAAAAATATCATACACGCTAACCTCAAGCTCTTCAGAATCAATACCAAAATAATAAGTTAAAGATGCATGTGGATCGGTATCAATAAGTAAAACACGCTTACCTTGTAATGCAAGAATACCCGCAAGGCTGACAGCTGTTGTTGTTTTCCCTACGCCACCTTTTTGATTTGCTACTGTCCAAACTTTCACATCACACCTTATTATTGTTCATTGCGCGTGGTTATTCGAATGCCACCATGAGGTAATTGAATCACTTTAATGGTGTTATCATTGCTTGGCAACTCAATTTCAGGAGCTTGTTGCTGCGGCTTTTCTGTGTCTTCATCACTAGGGGTTGTCGGTTCTGGTGGTAAACCATATTTAGAAAGCGCAACCACCACTTTACGGTTTTCAGCTCGGCCTTGTTCTGTATCGTTACTCGCAAACGGTGAATATTGTCCGTAGCCTTCAATCGCCATACGTGCAGGGTTGATACCTAAGTTTTCAAGTTCAACTAACACAGAAGTGGCACGTGCAACCGACAATTCCCAGTTAGAACGAAACATTTCATTGCGAATACCTTCGTTATCGGTATAACCACGTACACGAATATAGTTATCTACAGGGGCAATTATATCTTTGACTAAGCTTACAACTTGCTTGGCTCGTTGCTGAGCCACCGCACTTCCAGAAGAGAACAACATACCCGAACTCAATTCTATAATTAGCCAATCTTGATGTAACTCAAGACTTGCCTCACCATCGCGAATTTCATCTATCAGTGCAGACTGTAACTTGGTAAGAAGGCTATCGAGTGGTTTACCTAGGTGCTTCTTATCAATATTACTGGTCTCACTTTGCCCATCAAGTAGCTCTGGGCCTTGTTCATCTTTACGGATGCTTTCTCCGTATAAAATATCATTTTCGGGACTGACTCGGTCAGTCAAAATACCCGTGCCGTTGACACCTGTTCCAACTTGCTGCTGCTGACGGGCTGATTTTTCAAAAACTTGTTCAAGAGAATCTGAGAGGATTTGGAAATCTTCATTTTTACTAATTGCGATCGCGTACATCACCACAAAAAACGCAAACATAATAGTCATATAATCTGCGTATGAAACCAACCAACGTTCAGTATGCTGACTTTTTTGAGTGTTTTGACGCAAGCGACGGCGCAACATGATATTACTCGTCAACTAAACTTGGGCGATCAACACGGTACGCCTCAAGTTTAAGTTCAATGTTTAGTGGGCTTTCGCCTTGAGAGATTGCAATAATACCTTCAGCAAGTAACTCATGATAAAGCATTTTTTGTTCAATTTGCTGCTTCAGCTTGTTCGCCATAGGTAAAAACAACAGGTTTGCTAAGCCAACACCATAAATGGTAGCGATAAAGGCGGTTGCTACACCCGCACCTAATTTTTCAGGATCAGTAATAAATTGCATTGCTTGTATTAGGCCTAATACGGCACCTAAAATACCGATTGTCGGGCTGTAACCCCCCATCGCTTCATACACTCTGCTAACTTCAAGCAAGCGCTCACGTTCAAGCATTAAGTCGATTTCTAGCGTATCTCTAAGTCTATTCTCATCAATACCGTCGACTAATAAGTTCAACCCTTTTGCCGCGTAGGGGTCTGAATGAGCAAGTGCTTCAGACTCTAATGATAAATAGCCCTCTTGCCTCGCTTTATGTGACCAGCGTTTTACTTGTTCAATGGCGGCGTCGATATCATGATATGGAGGAAAAAAAACCCAATGACTAATTTTAAGTGTTTTTGCAAAAACACTGCCTGGGGTTTGCAGCATCACCGCACCTAAGGTACCGCCAAGTACGATAACTAGCGCAGGCCCGTTGAATAAGGCCGTTACCACCCCTCCTTCTAGCGCATAACCAAAGGCAATTGCGCTGACAGCAACGATTAAACCAAGAAAGGAAAGCTTATCCACAGCCAGTCTCTCGCGTTAAACGAGCCGCAACATCATTTAATGCAAGACTTTCACTGGCAAGGCCTGCATTAGCAACAGCTTGAGGCATACCATATACGACACTCGTTTTTTCGTCTTGAGCCCAAATTGTCGCACCTGCTTGCTTGAGCATGCGGGCACCATCTCGGCCATCAGCCCCCATTCCCGTTAACACGACAGCTAATACATCTGCCCCGTACGCTTTGGCTGCACTGGCAAAAGTAACATCTACACTTGGTTTATAAGTAATACGAGGACTATCGTCTTCAAACACGCGTAGCGTACGTGAGCTGCCACGTCCTTCTACCAGCATTTGCTGACCGCCCGGAGCTAAATAAGCTGTGCCAGCAACCAGTTTATCGCCTTGCTGTGCTTCTTTTACGTTAATTTTACACAAGCCGTTTAGCCGTGCTGCAAATGCCGGAGTAAACGCCGCAGGCATATGTTGGATAAGTAAAATAGGATGCGGAAAATTAGCAGGTAATTGCGTCAAAATAGTTTGCAATGCCACAGGGCCACCCGTTGACGTACCAATTGCGACCAACTGATATTGTTTACCAGAAGCCCGAATGTTACTTGCTGCAGATGGCGATGAAGAGCCCGCAGTCGGTGTTGAACGACTAAAACTGCGATCTGGCTGTACAATACCGCTGCTGCGTGAACTGGTAGAAGTTGACGGTCTTACAACAGGTGCTGGGCGGGTAAATCGAGAGATTCTACGACGGCCAATCTCTTTTACTTTATTTTGTAATAATGCAATTGCATCTTCATTATTACGTGCAATGTCTTCAAATTTCTTTGGTAAGAAATCAAGCGCACCGGCATCTAATGCATCAAGAGTGGCTGTTGCACCATCACGAGTAAGCGATGAAAACATTAAAATAGGCGTGGGTGTGGCTGCCATAATTTCTTTAACGGCACTTATGCCATCAAGTACAGGCATTTCCACATCCATGGTAATAACATCAGGCTTTAGTTCTCGGGCCTTATCAACCGCTTCGCGCCCATTTACTGCAAACCCTATTACCTGAATATTGCTGTCTTGCTCTAATATTTCGCTCACTCTACGGCGAAAAAAGCTTGAATCATCAACAACTAATACTTTGACTGCCATTGGCACTCTCTTGTTATTTATCGTATTTAATGCAGCCTATTGGCTGCAAATTACTATTTCTTATTAGCCAACGTAGTGCTTGAGCATACTCGGTACATCTAAAATTAACGCAATGCCACCATCTGAAGTGATTGTTGCACCAGCCATACCAGGTGTACCTTGAAGTAATGCATCAAGAGGTTTAATTACGACCTCTTCTTGACCAATCAATGAGTCAACAACAAACCCTACTTGCTTGGTACCAATTTGCACAATCACCACGTGACCTTCTGCTTTTCGCTCTTGGCGGTTGGCTCCTTTCACTAACCAGTGTTGTAAATAGAAAAGCGGAATCGCTTTTTTACGCACAATAATTGTTAGCTGACCATCAACAACGTTAGTTTTAGTTAAATCAAGATGGAAAATTTCGCTAACACCTGCAAGTGGTAATGCGAAAGTTTGCTCACCTACCACAACCATAAGGGTCGGTAAGATAGCCAGTGTTAATGGCACCTTGATTTCAAGCGCAGTACCTACTCCCAATTCTGACTGGATATTAACCGAGCCATTAAGCTGGGTGATCTTCGTTTTTACTACATCCATGCCGACACCACGGCCTGAAATGTCAGAGATCTCTTCTTTCGTTGAGAAACCCGGTGCAAAAATTAGATTATAAGCCTCGGTGTCAGATAAACGACTTGCTTGATCGTGGTCAATAACCCCTTTGCTAATCGCTATTTTCTTCAGCTTTTCAGCATCCATACCTGCACCATCATCACGAATGGTCAGTAAGATATGGTCACCTTCTTGAGATGCCGATAAAGTAACAGTACCTGTGCGAGGTTTACCCGCAGCTTCACGCACTTCTGGCATTTCAATACCATGGTCAACAGAGTTACGCACTAAGTGCACCAATGGATCTGCTAACGCTTCTACAAGGTTTTTATCTAAATCTGTTTCTTCACCAACCAGCTGCAGATTAATATCTTTTTTCAAGCTACGTGCTAAGTCTCGTACTACGCGAGGGAAGCGACCAAATACCTTTTTAATTGGTTGCATGCGGGTTTTCATTACCGCACCTTGCAAGTCTGCTGTAACCACATCAAGGTTTGAAATAGCTTTGCCCATTGACTCACTGTTTGTGTTATTAGCAAGGCTCACTAATCGATTGCGCACTAATACAAGCTCGCCCACCATGTTCATAATTTCATCTAGGCGTTTTGTATCAACACGTACAGTGGTTTCGGCCTGAGGTGGCGGCGCTTTTTTCGGTGCAGCAGCAGACTCAGGCGCTTTAGCTGGTGCAGGAGTCGCTTTACTTGGTGCTGCTGGTTTACTCGGTGCAGCTTGTTGTGGCGCAGCTTTAGCAACAGGTTTCTCTGCTTGCGTTGGTTTCTCTGGCTCTACGTTCGGTGCGGCTGTTGGGGTGCTTTCAAGTGACTTTGGTGCACTCCCTTTGCCATGTAATTCGTCAAGTAATGCTTCAAATTCATCATCACTGATCTCGTCATCACCATCACTACTTACAGTGGTGGTGCTAGGAGCAGCAGGTTTTGGAGCTTCAGGTTGAGGGGTATCGGGTTGTTTAACTTCACCAAAACTGCCCACACCATGAAGTTCGTCTAATAAGCTATCAAACTCATCGTCGGTAATGTCATCACTATCATTGCTGCTTGAATCGAGAGTTGCAGCTGCAGGTCCTTGACCTTTACCATGTAACTCATCAAGTAAACTTTCAAATTCGTCTTCAGTGATTTCATCAATATTCTGTGAAGCACTCTCTTGGGCTAAACCACCACCATCAAATAGCATATCAAAAGCAAACGGGTCGCTTTCATCAATATTATCAGTGTTTATGTCGGCTGTTACATCAGCAGTATCAACAACAGGTTCTTCTACTACTGGCTCTTCAGGTGCAGGGGTTGTGTCTTCAATAACACTTGTGTCTTCTCCTGCAAGCTCTTCTGCTGTTGGTGGCTGACTTAACTTATGAAGTACATCAAGTAGAGCAGGATCGGCAGGCTCTGGTTGCTCACGATTTTGAATAGTTGAGAACATTTCGTTGATGGTATCAAGAGCTTGAAGAATAACATCCATTAATTCAGGTGTTACACTACGCACACCTTGGCGAAGTAAATCGAAGACATTTTCTGCACCATGACAAGCGTCAACAAGCTCTGTCATACTCAAGAAACCTGCCCCACCTTTTACAGTGTGGAAACCTCTAAAAATTGCGTTAAGTAAGTCTTTGTCTTCTGGGTTGTTCTCAAGCTGAACCAATTGTTCTGACAAAAGCTCTAGAATTTCCCCTGCTTCAACAAGGAAATCCTGTAAAATATCTTCATCGACTTCAAAGCTCATGCAGTTACTCTCCTCTTAGAAGCCCAAACTTGATAATAGGTCATCAACTTCATCTTGTCCTGAGACAACATCATCACGTGACTCTGCATCAATAATTGGCCCTTCAGGACCTGCTAGCGTATCGCTTGTTGCAGGTGCTTGTTCTGTGGCCTGTTTTTCTTGTTTTTGCTGACCATCTTCTTGACTGCCGAATACAGTTAAGAGATTAATTAAACTGTCTTCAACTTCTCGTACTAGTTCAATAACACGGCGAATTACCTGACCAGTTAAATCTTGGTAGTCTTGTGCCATAAGCACATTGGTCATCAAGCCTTGTAATTCATCAGTTTTAGTATGAGAGTTGTTCATGAACTTATCTAAGCTATGGCATAAGGTTTTAAACTCACCAAGCTCAATTTCTCGGTTCATCAATCGATCCCACGTGGGCTTGATTGTTGCAATTTCATCAGCAAGTTGTTGTGCAATAGGTAAACTTGCCTCAACAGCATCCATGGTTTTATTTGCTGCATTTTCTGTCATTTCCATGACATAGTTTAATCGCTGTTTAGCGTCGGGTATCGCATCGGTAGTTAAATCGGCGAGACGAGTATCAAGATCAAAGTTCTTTAACGCTTCATGCAGTTGACGCGTCAATTTACCGACTTCGGCAAACAACTCTGATTGTTCTTTTGATGCGGCTTCAAGAATTAGCTTATCTGCCTTCTCTTGTTCACCTTTTTCAAGATACTCAACAAGTTGACGAGCTTGCTCTAAACTTATATGAGGCGCAGCAGGTGCTGACATAAGCCTCTCCCCTTAGATTAACCTAAACGTTCAAACACTTTTTCCAATTTGGTTTTAAGTGTCGCAGCAGTAAATGGTTTAACAATGTAGCCATTAACACCTGCTTGAGCAGCAGCAACAATTTGTTCTTTTTTCGCTTCAGCTGTTACCATTAAAACAGGAATGTGTTTAAGGCTATCATCGGCACGTATAGCACGTAACAAATCAATACCTTGCATGCCAGGCATATTCCAATCTGTTACAACAAAATCAAATTCTTGATTTTGTAGCATTGGTAATGCTGTTGAACCATCATCAGCTTCCTGCACATTGGTAAAACCTAAATCCCTTAATAGATTTTTAATGATACGTCTCATTGTAGAAAAATCGTCAACAACAAGAATCTTCATGTTTTTATCCAAAACATCCTCCGGTGAGGTTTGAACCTATATTTACTTACTACTAATTAATCCAGTCATTGATTTTTGCTTTGAGCTTAATCATCGCCTGACCATGTATTTGACTCACACGCGACTCGCTAACATCGAGTATGTGTCCTATTTCTTTCAAGTTCATTTCATCGTTGTAATACAAAGACAAAACAAGGGCATCTCTTTCTGGTAACGATTGGATAGCCGTTAATAGAGACTGGTTAAACCGCTCATTTTTAACGTTATTAAACGGTTTGTCTAGTGCTAAATCATGACCCATTGGTGTTATTACGTCTTCATCTACACCTAAATCCTCGATACCTAATACTTTACTAGAATTAACGTCATGTAGAATATGATGGTACTCATCTAGTGTAATATCAAGTTTTTCAGCAACTTCTGTGTCTTTGGGCTCGCGGTTTAAGGTACTTTCTAATTCAGCAATTGTTTCTGCGACTAGACGTGCATTTCGATGCACAGAGCGTGGTGCCCAATCGCCTCGACGGATTTCATCAAGCATTGCACCGCGAATTCTGATACCTGCAAAGGTTTCAAAACTTGCACCTTTACTAGCGTCGAAGTTTTTTGACGCCTCAATAAGGCCGATCATGCCTGACTGAATTAAATCATCGAGCTGAACACTAGCAGGTAAACGAGCAATCAAATGACACGCCACTTTTTTGACTAAAGAGGCGTGCTTTTCAACAATCGCATTTAAATTCTGTGCTGATTGATATCCCATCGCTTTATTCACCGATGTTGTCATAGTTAGCCGTTTACTAGTTTCTCAATAAAAAATTCTAAGTGACCAGACGGTTGGTTAGGGATCGGCCACTTAACTGCTTTCGTTGCTAATGTTTTAAACGCCACCGCTGCTGGTGAGTTTGGAAATAACTCAACGATAACCTTTTGACGTCGCGTAGATTTACGCATATTTTCGTCATAGGGAATCGTTGCGACTAATTCCATAGAAACATCTAAAAAACGATCCGTTACTTTTGAAAGTTTAGCAAATAATTCTTGCCCTTCACGCATGCTACGCACCATGTTGGCAACAATTTTAAATTTATATACACCATGCTCTCGGCTTAACACTTTAATAAGCGCGTAGGCATCTGTAATTGAGGTAGGTTCATCACATACAACCACAACGACATCTTGTGCTGCACGTGAAAAGCTTAATACCATGTCCGAAATACCTGCGGCGGTATCGACAATTAAAATATCAAACTCGGTGTTTAATTCGCTAAAAGCGCGAATAAGGCCAGCATGCTCAGAAGGAGTTAACTCCACCATGCTTTGCGAGCCAGACGTTGCTGGCACAATTTTAATACCAGCAGGGCCTTCTACAAGAATTTCATCAAGCTCACATTCGCCAGATAAAACATGAGATAAATTACGTTCAACACGTAAACCAAGCATCACGTCGCAGTTTGCCAACCCTAAATCGGCATCCAATACTAATACGCGGTTTCCTTGCTGACCTAATGCAATTGCAGTGTTGAGTGATACATTCGTTTTTCCCACACCACCTTTGCCGCCAGTAACAGCGATAACTTTAACGCCACTATTATTATTTTGATTCATTTTGCGCAGGCCGCTTGCTTGATCTAATACTGTGTTAATCATACATCCCTACTGTGTTCGACGCTACTGCTTGACGTCGTGAATGTTGTGCTTTTGCTCGTTTTAAATACAATTGTTCAGCTTTTTTCACTAGTTTTTCAGCATTCGCTACGCGAATATCTTCTGGAACACGCTGACCATTAGTAAGATACCCTATTGGCAGGCGATTTTGAATCGCTATGCTAATAATCTCACCTAAACTCAACGATTCATCCAATTTAGTGAAGATACAGCCACTTAGCTGAACCTTTTTAAAGTGTCTTACGGTTTCTTGTAGCACATTAATTTGTGCTGTAGCACTCAACACTAAATAACTACGAATATCAACTCGCTGATTACGCATTAAGGTATTAAGTTGCTCAGTTAAGCGTAAATCACGTTGGCTCATACCTGCAGTGTCTATTAATACTAGACGCTTATTTCGTAAATGGTATAGCACTTCAGCCAATTCATTGGCATCTTTTACTTGCTTCACACCACAACCAATAATACGGCCATAAGTTGCAAGTTGCTCGTAGGCACCAATACGGTAAGTATCAGTCGTGATAAGCGCCACTTTATCGGCACCATATTTTTGTGCACCAAGTGCTGCGAGTTTTGCAACAGTGGTTGTTTTACCAACACCTGTAGGGCCAACTAAAGCGAATACACCACCTTGACGCAGGATTTCGTTATTCGTTGTATGCATTTGGTTTTCAACCATTTGCAGAAGTGCTTGCCAAGCTTGTTGACGTGATACATCGTCAGGAATAAAACAGGCCATTTGCTCTGCAACGTCACGCTCAATACCCATACCAGCTAAACGGTCAATCATACACGCACGAGTCGGATCGCGACGCGCCATATCTTGTTGCATTAAGCCTGATACTTGATGTTCAAGTAATTGACGAATGGCATTCATTTCTTCGCGCATTGTCGCAATTTCAGATTGGTTTGCCGGCGCTGCTTGTTTGCGCTCTGTAGGTGTATCAAGATCATCAAACCCTGAGTCTAAGTCATCATCAAAACCTAAACTGTGCGCTTGTGTTTGCATACGTGGAGCAGCTTGCTCTTGATAGCGTGGTTTTGGAGCATATTCAGGACGAGGTTGATCATAACTTTGCTCTTTAGGTTGATAGTGTTCACTCGTATCAATACCTGACTGACTGAACATTGACGCCAGCTCTGGCGAACGAGGGCGTGGGGCTTGACGCTCTAGTAACGCTTGTAAGCTATCGGCAACTTTTGCTTGCGGCTCAGGCTTGGCACGCATTGGCTCAGGTTTGACGAAGTTATGCTGTGGCGCAGGTGCTGATTGCACTGGCGCTGGGTTTGCTTCTGCTTTCGGGGCTGCTTTGTCATAATCAACAGCTGCAACGATTTCAACGCCGTTGGCTAGCTTTTTGTTTGACATAATTACCGCATCAACACCTAACTCGTCTTTCACTTCCTTGAGTGCTGTGCGCATATCTTTGGCAAAAAAACGTTTAATTTTCATGGTTCAACCCCTTTACTATCCTATTGTTGGCCTACTGAGCTGACAATCTTAATCTGTCTTTCGTCTGGTACCTCTTGGTAAGACATCACCCTTAAACCTGGGATGGTGTACTTAACGAAGCGAGATAACACAGTACGTAACATTCCTGACGTTAACAGTATCGAAGGTTCACCGGCCATTTCTTGGTTTTGATGCGCTTCGTTCAATGATTGTTGAAGTCGCTCTGCAAGGCCTGGCTCAATTCCGGCACCTTCGTCACCTGCATTCTGAAGTGACTGATGCAACATCTGTTCCAACTCAGGCGCCAAGGTTATGACAGGGATTTCTGAAGACATACCAACGGCGTCTTGAACGATTAGTCTGCGCAGTGAAATTCGCACTGCAGCCGTTAGTACATCAGGGTCTTGGCTACGTGGGCCATATTCAACAAGGGTCTGTACAATTGAGCGCATATCGCGAATTGCCACCCCTTCGTTTAGTAAATTTTGTAGCACTTTTACGATTGTTGTGAGTGGTAATACGTCAGGAACCAGTCCTTCAACTAAACGAGGATGACTCTTCGCTAACATATCTAATAAGTTTTGCACTTCTTCATGGCCAAGTAGTAACGCTGCACTGTTAGTAAGTAACTGACTAATATGAGTCGCAACAACAGTTGCTGAGTCGACTACGGTGTAGCCTAATGATTGCGCTTCATCTTTTTGATCTGGTTTGATCCATACCGCATCTAAACCAAATGCAGGGTCTTTAGTAGCCACGCCTTTGATTGGGCCAAATACTTGACCAGGATTGATCGCGAGCTCATCGCCATGCTTAAGCTCGCCCTCGCCGCTTGAAACACCCATCATCGTGATTCTATAAGCGTTAGGGTCAAGTTCTAAGTTATCGCGAATGTGCACAGGAGGCACCAAGAAGCCAAGCTCCTGAGACAGCTTCTTACGCACACCTTTGATACGATTTAACAGTTCACCACCTTGAGATTGGTCAACGAGTGGAATTAAGCGATAACCTACTTCTAAACCAATCACATCAACTTGCTGTACATCATCCCAACCAAGTTCTTTTTGCTCTTGTTTGTTAGCAACACCCGTACCCGTTGCACCGCCATTAGCTTCTTGCTCTGCTTTCTCAGCTGCAGCTTTAAGTTTTTGTTGTTGCGTGTAATACGCTAAATAACCTAACAATGCACCTAAGCTTAAAAATGCAATATGTGGCATGCCCGGTACTAAGCCCATAATGATTAGGATACCAGAGGCAATGAACAACGATTTTTCATTACCCAATTGCGTTTTAAACTGATCGCCCATGTTGTGCGATTCATTTTGACGGGTTACAACAATCGCTGTGCCGATTGATAATAATAGCGAAGGTAATTGCGCAACAAGACCATCACCAATGGTTAGAAGAGTGTAAACTTCCATTGCACGACCAAAAGTAAGATCATGCTGGATCATACCAACAAATAAACCACCAACAATGTTAATGACCAAGATGACAATACCAGCAATCGCATCACCTTTTACGAATTTACTCGCACCATCCATCGAGCCATAGAAATCGGCTTCGCGAGTTACTTCTTCACGGCGTTCACGGGCTTGCTCAGCACTAATAAAACCAGCGTTTAAGTCAGCATCAATTGCCATTTGTTTACCTGGCATTGCGTCAAGGGTGAAACGAGCTGACACTTCAGAAATACGGCCAGCACCTTTGGTGATAACCACAAAGTTAATGATGATAAGAATAAGGAAGACGACTAAACCAACCGCATAGTTACCACCGATAACTACCGAGCCAAAGGCCTCGATTACTTTACCCGCAGCGTCCCCACCATTATGACCTTCAAGCAATACCACACGGGTACTGGCTACATTCAGTGCTAAGCGCATAATGGTTGCAATCAGAAGTACCGCTGGGAACATACCAAACTCAAGCGGTTTCATGGTGTACACAGTAACAAGTAACACCACTAGGGCTAACGCGATATTAAACGAAAAAAGAATATCTAAAAGAAATGGAGGCAGGGGTAAAATAACCATACCCAAGGCTGCAAGTACCAGCAGTGGCGTACCTACACCCTTAGCATATTCTTTTTTATCTCTGTTAAGTTGTTGTAATACCGCTTTAAATTCCATAATTCAACAATTTCAAAAAATTGACACTACACGGAATTTGCAATAACTATTCCAAGTTATATGGCTAGGAATTAATATTTGTAACCATCTGGAATCGGTAACTTTTTGTCGAGTGGAACAGGCCGTTTACCACGCCCTTTTTGGAAGCGTTTTAACTGGAATACATAAGCGAGAACCTGAGCAACTGCAGTGAACAGCTGATCCGGAATTTGCTGGCCCACATCGGTGGTGTGATAAAGCGCACGAGTAAGCATTGGAGACTCAACAATAGGCACATCGTTTCCTTTACCAACCTTACGAATTTGCATAGCAAGTTCATCAACCCCTTTAGCAAGCACAATAGGCGCACCCGCTTTGGCTGTATCATATTTTAGCGCCACAGAGTAATGAGTCGGGTTGGTAACAATAACATCGGCATCAGGGACATCTTGCATCATGCGCCTTTGCGACATTTCACGCTGTGTACGGCGAATACGCGCTTTAATTTGTGGGTCACCCTCTGAGTTTTTGTATTCGTCTTTTACTTCTTGTAGGGTCATTTTCAGCTCTTTATGATGCTTGTGGCTTTGATATGGAGCATCAATCGCTGCGATGATTATCAATGTGCAGGTCAATCCTAAAAACATCCAAGAGAGGATCTCAAGCGCATGAATAAAATTACTGGGTGCACTTTCTTGGCTCAAATGAAGTATTTCATCAAAAAAGGTATTAATTAAAAACACCGCAAAGCCTGCAACCACTGCAAACTTCAAAATGGATTTAACAAGCTCTACGCCAGCTTGAGGGCCAAGCATACGTTTAATACCTTTTGCAGGCGACATTTTACTCGCTTTTGGTGCTGCGGCTTCCCAGCTAAAATTAAATCCGCCTAGCAAGGTATTTCCTATAAAACCAGCAATGACAATGATAAAAACGAACATCGCCATAGGGAAAATCAACGCATCAGCAACAATTCCCCACACAGAGAACATTTTAGTGGTGTCGTAGGTTTCATTGCGGTTCAGGCTCAATAATCGGCCCATAATGTTGTACAAACCTTTGCCGATTTCAGGACCATAAATTAGTAACGAAATTGCAGAGAAAATAAGTACAAACATAGTGCCGAGCTCTTTTGAGCGCGCTACTTGGCCTTTTTTCTTGGCATCTTCTATTTTTTTCCCGGTGGGTTCTTCGGTTTTTTCTTGACCTGAATCTTCAGCCATGGCTCGCTCCTAAGGTGTACAACCAACAAGGCTGCACATTAACTCAACCATTTTTAACCACTGAAACTCAAACTGAGTCATAAAGTTACCAAGCGTTGCCCAAATAATCACAAGCCCAGCAACAAGAGTAAACGGGAAACCTATGGAAAAGATATTAAGTTGCGGCGCTGCACGGGTCATTACACCAAACGACATGTTAATAACCAGCATAGCTGTTAGTGGTGCCAAGGCAAGTACTAAGGCTGTGGTAAACATCCAACCGCCCCAAGTAACGATATCCCAGTAATGATCCACCGCCCACCAATTACCATCGATTGGCAATACCTCAAAGCTATGAATAACCATTTGAATCATCATCAAATGACCGTTAAACACAAAAAACAGCAAAGTAGCCAAAATGAGATAAAACTGGCCCACTGCTGGAACATTCATACCGTTTGACGGGTCAACGACCGACGCAAAACCAAGACCGGTTTGCATTGCTAGTATTTGTCCGGCAAGAACAAAGGTATTGAGCAGTAAGACTGAAGCAAAGCCAATCGCAACACCAATCAGCATTTGCTGTATCACGACTAATATCATTTCAAATGAGAAAAGATTATTAAAGCTTGCCTGCGGCAACATAGGTACAGCAACAAACGTTACTACAATAGCTAAACCTAGTTTAATTCGTGTGGGAACGTTTTTCGCGCCAAGGCCAGCCATAATCATGATCATTGAGCTTATGCGGACCAACGGCAGTAGAAAGTCACTGAGCCATTGAATTATGACTGCAAATGGAAACTCCATTTAGCCTGCAATCTCCGGTATCGACATCACTAAACGCGTAAAGTAATCCATAAGCTCTTGAGTAAACCAATGGCCCCCGATAATAAGTGCACTTATGGTAATTAACAAACGCGGTAAAAAGCTTAAGGTTTGCTCATTGATTGATGTTGCCGCTTGGAAAACTGCCACTACAAGACCAACTAATAAGCCTGGCACCACGATTGCAGACACTAACTTTATGACTAAAAACAGCGCGTCACTGAGTATATCGACAAAAATTTCTGGTTCCATTTTGTCTCTCCTACCTAATTATGTGCTTGTAATTGCATGGCTACACCCCAAGCCCAAAGCTCTTCGCCAGTGTGCCCATCACAAGGCTCCAACCATCTACTAGCACAAACAGCATAATCTTAAAGGGTAAGGATACAATCATAGGTGAGAGCATCATCATACCCATGGCCATTAATACCGAGGCGACAACTAAATCAACTATCAAAAACGGGATGAAAAACATAAAACCAATGATAAAGGCCGTTTGCAATTCGCTGGTAACAAACGCAGGAATTAAAACAATTAGCGGGGTATCTTCTGGTGAATCTAATTTATCGTAGCCGGCAATTTTTGCGAAGGTTTCTAAATCTTTTATGCGAACTTGCGAGAGCATAAAAGCTTTCATTGGCTCTTTTGCAAGCTCCAATGCTTGTGTAGAAGTAACCTGTTCATTTAAATAAGGCTCAATTGCACGTTCGTTTACCTGCTGATAGATAGGAGCCATTATAAAAATACTTAAGAACAATGACATACCAAGCAATATTTGATTCGATGGTGTTTGTTGTAAACCAATAGCCTGACGCAATATAGCAAGTACAACTATGATACGTGTAAATGAGGTCATCATGATGACTGCGGCAGGAATGAAGCTCAGCGCAGTCATGATCGCTAACACTTGCAGCGTTACCGAGTAATCTTGCGAGCCATCAGGGTTAGTGGTGATAGTGAGCGCTTCGACACCTTCTGCATTGACGGAAGGTAAAAACAACACACTTGCTAAAATAACGAGCCACTTGATCATAGCGTTAATTCTTTTTATTAGAAGGTGATTGTGGGTTTAATAGTTTGCCAAATCGTTTTGCTAGTTCTGGCAATTCTTTTTCTTTTAAGGGTGTTTCAAGCTTATGTAAGTAATTAATACTGTGAGGTGTCACACCAATTAAGTGTTGAGCGTTATCTATTTCAATCACCATTAATCGCTCACGTGAGCCTAACGGTAAACTTCGGACAACTTTAAACTCATCACTGTTAGCGAGATTCGGATTAAGCTTTTTTACAAAAAAGGCTAATCCAATAATAACAACCAACACCAAAAGCAAAGACATCACCATAGACAGAAGATCTGCCGTCGGTGATGCCGTTGGAAACACAGTGCTCGACGCACTCGATAAAGCGATAAGTGCGTTCATCGTAACTTTTTAATACGCTCTACTTGGCTAATCACATCCGTTAAGCGAATACCAAACTTGTCGTTTACAACGACCACTTCACCATGCGCAATTAGCGTACCATTAACCAACACATCAAGCGGTTCACCTGCAACCCGATCAAGTTCAACCACAGAACCTTGGTTTAATTGCAATAAGTTACGAATATTGATTTTTGAACGACCGACCTCCATCGAAATAGTCACCGGAATGTCTAAGATGGTATCAAGCTTTCGTTTTTCGTCACTTGAGAGCTCATGCCTTTCATCTTTTAATTCATCAAGCTCTGCCACAGAAGCATCACTTGTGGCATTTTCGGCTTCCTCAGCTTCGGCTAAGGCCGCAGCCCATTCGTCCATTGTATCTTGATCATCACTCATTATATTTAACCTTATAAATCGACTACCAGTCTAAATCGACACCATCAGAAAGGTGTAGATCTTCTTCTAGTTCTGCTAATTCTGCATCTGAATCCAGTTTTTTGCCACCTTTTGTGAACACATGAAGCTCAGACTTAACTGATTCAGGGCGTTTAATTTTTTCGCTAATTTGTAGAGCAACATTATCTCTAGAGCGGCCCATTTTTGCTCTAAATGTCGGTAACTCTTCAACAAACACAGTGATATGCTCTGGCATTTCAACCGGAATAATATCACCCGCTTTAAGCTCCATAATCTGCTGTAGCGTTAAATCTATTTCGAGAAGCTGTGTTGATAAGTCAACCTCAACATCCATAATTTCGTCGCGCAGCGCTTTACTCCAGCGTAAATCAGTATCTTCTGTATCTGATTGCACACCGGCATCAAGTAACTCACGGATAGGTTCAAGCATTGAGTAAGGCAAGGCGATGTGAAAATCACCACCACCACCATCAAGTTCAATGTGAAATGAACTGATAACAACCACTTCTGTTGGGCTAACGATATTGGCCATGGCTGGGTTTACTTCTGAGTCTAAATACTCAAACGACACATCCATTACCGGCGCCCATGCTTCTTTATAATCTTCGAAGATAATTTTAAGCAGCATTTGCACGATACGGCGTTCTGTTGGGGTAAATTCGCGGCCTTCAATTTTGGCATGGTAACGACCATCACCCCCAAAGAAGTTATCCACCAAAATAAACACCAAGCGTGCTTCCATGGTGATAAGCCCTGTGCCTTTTAACGGACGAAAACGCACCATATTCAAGCTTGTAGGAACAAATAAGGTATGAATATATTCACCGAATTTGATCATTTGAACGCCGTTAATCGAGACTTCAGCGGTACGGCGCATCATATTGAATAAGCTAATGCGCATGTGACGCGCAAAACGTTCATTCACGATTTCCAGCGTCGGCATTCGGCCACGTACGATACGATCTTGTGAAGAAAAATCATATTGCAGTGTATTACTGTCTAAGTCATCACCTTCGTGAATATCTTCCTCATCGACTTCATCAACACCATGTAAGAGCGCATCAATTTCGTCTTGAGATAATAAATCGCTCACGCTGACCCCTTATTGCATCACAAAGCCGGTAAACAGTACCCGCTCGATCACTTTGCTGCCTTCCACATCACTTAAAGCAGATTGCACTTTTTCAAGTGCTGCAACACGAACAGACTCTTTACCTTCACTGGTACCTAGCTCATCCGCTGTCGTTGTTGACAGTACGCTTAATAAGGTACTTTCAATGAGTGGAATATGCTTTTTAGCCGTTTCTTCATTTACTTCGCCACGTACTAAAAGCTGCACTTTAATTTGCACAATACGGTCACGACTAGCGCCCGGTACATTGAAAACAAAAGGACGAGGCATAGCAACATACAAAGCAGAGCCAATTTCAGCAGAACTTGAAGGTGCCGCGGCTTCTGCTGCCGTTGTTTCGTCGGCAAGACTTTCTACTGGTTCTTCACCACCCATAAATAAAAAGTAGCCTGCTGCAGCAGCCACTATCACAACGACCGCAGCAATGATAATTATGAGCTTCTTTTTACCTTTACCTGTATCTTCTATTTCTAAATTTGCTTCTTCGGCCATTGTCACTTCCTTAAGCGTTACAACAGTTAGGAAATATACTCATTGTAACTATTTTATTTCTTATAATAGCAGGACTTATGCATAGTAATCTATTGATGATGAAGATTGTTGTCGAGAAGTTTCTGCACTTTGTGCTGTTACCTCTTGTTGCTGCTCTTCACTGTGCTGATTACCAGCTAACTGGCCTAGACCAGGCTCTCCATCCTGCTGCTGCTCAGGGCTACCCTGCTGAATACTACTTTCACCTAGCTCTATTCCCTGCTGAGCAAGCATTTCGCGTAGTCGGGGCATAGATTGTTCAAGCGCTTCTTTAGCTTGCTGGTTTTGTACTACAAAGTTTATTTGTGCCTGCTCTGCGTCACTGCGGATACGTATTTGCATACTGCCCATTTCAGGCGGATCAAGACGGATTTCAGCTTCTTTATTATTAATATTTAACAAAGCACTAACTCGTTCCTGAAGCATTTTCGCGGCATCACTTTTAATGATATTAATCGCTTGCATAACCCCAGGATCTACACTCACCGACTTGCTCTGTGCTTGCTGAGTTGTTTGCGTCTGCATAATATGCGCATCTATTGCATTTTCATGATGATGCTGAGCAATATCATGTGCTGTTGGCTGAATCGACGTCGCCACAGGCGACGTTAACTGATTTAATAACTGAGTAATTCGCGGGGTACTAACCTCCTGCGAACGTTCAGCATTAAGCTTAATATCTCGCTCGGCTGATGACTCTTCAGAATTATTTACGTTACCTACCGCAGGGGCTAACTTTTCAGCTCGCGTAGGTGTTGTATTACTATTTTCTACCGCGCTTGCATTGGCTGTAGTAACCGGCGTAGTTAGATTTGTTTTCCCGTTAGTGTTAACAGCCTCTGAAAGCCAAGCCTTAGCTGCTGTTAGTTTTTCAAATTGGCTAGTACCAGCTGTGACTGTTTGTAGTTGTGCATTAACCTTGTTCAACAGCGCTTGTTGCTCATCTTTTGTCAATGCAGCCAGTTGCTTTTCAACACCTACAGGCAATTTAAAGTCACTTGTTTTTTGCTCAGATAACTTAACACCTTGCTGTATTTGCGACTCATCAGCCGTTAATTGTGAGGCTTGATTTTGCGTAACTTGCAACGGCGTAGTTTTGTTCATCAATTCTGTAAGCAAGTTTTTAATAGTTTCAGCGTCTTTTGAGTCTAACTTGTGATCTGTCTTTAACTGATTAATTTGTTGTTCAAGCTGTTGTTGCTGCTCGTGGGTAAGTGATAAACCTTTTGCAAATTCACTGACAGCTTTACCATCACCGCTTTGCACCTTAGCAAACAAACTGATAATTGATTTATCTGTTACAGAATTTTCTATCCCTTGGTTAACTTTAGGTGAATCAGGGTTTTGCTCTGTAGAGGAAACAGTTTTGGCATTAGTGACTTCTGCAACCACTGAGCTTGCGACACTAGCTTGGTTATTTTGAGCGGCGAGCTGTGCTGATGTTGGTTTTTGAGCATCAGCCTCTCCCGTAGCCTTTAACAGACTATTAAGGCTATTTTTTTCCGAGAGGTTTGCTTTTGTCTCTTTAGCTGATTCTGACTGTTGCGGCACTGTATTTGGCGTATCAGCTGCAGAAACAGTTAGTTTTTTATCGATTAATGGGCTATCAGTATCAGACGTTTTTGCATCTTTCTGCGGTATTTCAGTACCAGCCTTTAACTGATTATCGACAGCTGTCGCAACTTTTGATTTATGTAATACGCTCGCAGCAGTATTGTTGATATCAGAATTGCCAGCAGACTTATCAGCATCAGACATAGAGTTCATTGGTGATGGAATTATTGGAGTAACAGAATCACCAGAAACTGGCTTTTTAGCAGTTACATCATCGCCTAACTCATTATCTTCAATAAGTTTATTAACCCGTGTACTCATCGCTTGGGCTGCATTAATTTGCGAAAGTAATGAGTTTTCTTCATTTAGGCTTGAGTCTGTTTGTGACTCATCTTGCTGTTTTGTTACAGTCTCATTCGCATTCTTTTTGCTATCGCTTTCATCTGCTGTGGCTGATTCGTGGTCATAGTCTGTATCGACTGTCAGCTCTTCAGACTCTTGTTCACTTTTTTCAAGACGAGAATACTCGTTGTCATTTTTAGATTGAGAGGTTGTTTGGGCATTTGCCGCTTCACTTGCTTCTGTTAATGACGTTAAAAAGCGCAACCCTGAAGCTGTATCGTAAGACTCCGTCTCTTTGCTAGAAAAACCAGTACCTTGCTCAGTTTTAACCTGCAAATTGATATCACTGATCGCCATAATTCACCTAAAAAGAAAGAGGCAATTTGCCGCCGCAAGTGCCAAAATTAATGCTTCTGATTAAGTAAATGCAATTAACATGCCTAAAAAGGTTAGGATTTTAGAGAAGTGCGTTTTTAAGCTGACGTTGATAAAACTGATTTGAAGCAAATTCGTCCAACATTTTTTGCTCCGCTTTCGCCACTAGCATCGCTTGCTTTTCAGCTTGTTTCTCAATTAACTTTGCCACCGCTTTTGCTTTCACTTGCTGTTTTAACCACAAGGCTTTGCGCTGCGTAACAACTTGCTTTGCGGTATTCACAGTGCTTGCTTGCTGGCGAATCGCTTCTTCTATTTTGGCAATAAAGGCATGGTATTGGCTAAACCCAGCACTAGACAGACCTGAGCGCCCTTTCAAATGTAACTGCTGAGAATACTCCATGCGAAAGTTATTCAGCCCCTGCAGTTTTTGTTGATTACTTTGTAAGTGCTGCTGCGCTTTTAAGTAATCCATACGTAACGATTCTTCTTTATCACTCTCAAGCTTTAACAATAAATCAAGTTTACTTTTAGCCATTAACCTTGTCCTAATAACTGCGCTAGACCTTGCAGACCATCATCATAACTAATAACGTCTTTCATGCCTTGCTGAAGGAATTGATTGACTCGCGGCATCATATTGATTGCTTGGTCGAGCATAGGGTCGGTACCTTTTTGATATGCACCTAACGTAATCATGTCTTTATTCTGTTGATACATTGAATACACTTGCTTGAGCACTCGCGCTTGCTGCATATGCGCTTCAGAGACCACTTGCGGCATAACACGGGAAATTGATTTTTCGATATCAATAGCCGGGTAATGACCGCTGTCGGCTAAATCCCGAGATAAAACAATGTGACCATCTAAAATAGCACGGGCAGAGTCTGCAATTGGGTCTTGCATATCATCGCCCTCACTGAGCACGGTGAAAAATGCCGTAATCGCACCTTGCCCTTCACCACCATTACCAGCACGCTCCACCAGCGCAGGCAGTTTAGCAAATACTGAAGGCGGGTAACCTTTGGTTGCAGGCGGCTCACCTACAGCCAAAGCGATTTCACGTTGTGCCATGGCATAACGGGTAACAGAGTCCAGTAACAACAATACGTTAAGACCTTGATCACGAAAATATTCAGCAATGGTTACTGCACTTTCGCAACCTTTTAAACGCATTAATGGTGAAGCATCGGCCGGTGCAGCTACTACAACTGAACGTTTACGACCTTCAACACCTAAAATCTCTTCAATAAATTCTTTTACCTCGCGGCCACGTTCACCCACCAAACCGACCACAATCACATCAGCCTCAGAACCACGTGTCATCATCCCAAGTAGCACTGACTTACCAACACCAGAGCCTGCAAATAGCCCCATACGCTGACCTTGACCTACGGTAATAACAGAGTTGATAGCCCGTACACCTACATCCATAGGCTGGCTAATTGGACGTCTTGCAAGGGGATTTATGGAATTTTGCGCAAATTTAAGATGGTGCTCAGCATTAATCGCCCCTAAACCATCGAGTGGACGACCAAGACCATCAACGACACGCCCAAGCAAACTCATACCCACAGGTAAACCAGTTTCATTCATCTGCGGGATCACTCGTGCACCAGGCAGTACACCAGAAATATGGTCATTGGGCATTAAATACAAAGTTTGGTCGTTAAAGCCAACCACTTCTGCATCAACAAAGCCATTTATAGTCTCAATTTTACATTGACTACCAACCGGCGCTCTGAGCCCTTTCGCTTCGAGTGTTAAACCAACAACACGCGTCAAAATACCAGCAACAGCTGGTTTTGGGGCTTTTATATGTTTTTCGTAGCGTTTTAAGCGATCGCTAAGGGTCATTGCGTGAGTACTCATAAAGAGCCTAATAAATGTTATATACCACTGCTATGCAAAAAGTTTTCCAACGTTTCTTTGACGCGGGTTTTAACTGTCATATCCAAAGATGACTGCGGGGTTTTGATTTCACAACCACCACGTTCTAAGGTTGGCTCTGCAACTAACTGCCAGTGATTATCTGCAATAGTTTGTTCGCCATAACTTTGTGTAATTAATGCTATGTCATCAGGATGTAAGTGAATACGTACTTTCGCTTGTTCTTCGCCTAATGCGTCAATGGCCTGCTTTAATGCATGCAAGATGACTTCTGGTGAGGTTTTAATTTCTTGGTAAACTAATACCTCAGTTAGCATGACCGCTAACTGCACCAACTGCTTCTCTGCACTTTCATCAACTTTTGCTAATGGTTGAGATAAGCTATCAAGCAAACTTCTCAGTGTGGTTAACTGCTCTTCTAAAATTGGCTTTATTTCTTCTTGGCCTTGCTCTTTGCCTAGTTCAACGCCTTCTTTGAAGCCTGCTTCTTTGCCTTCATGGGCCCCTTTTTCAAAGCCATCAATATAGCCTTGCTCATGACCTTGCTTAAGCCCTTCTTCGTAAGCATCTTGGCGAATTTTTTCAAGCTCTGCCATGGTCAGAGCAGGAATTTCCGGCTCTTCGGGCTGTTCTTCTACCGCTTGTTTTTGACGCTCCTTGCGGTACATGTCAGCTAAAGGCGTACCATAGGCAGTTGAACGTCCAGCCAACTTTCTGGTGTCTTGTGCAACATCAGGAATTGGCCAGTTTTCAAGAAGTTCATCCACTGCTTCACTAGGGTGAATTGGCCGACCTTTATGTAAAGAAGGTTTAGACATGGTTTATAGGAACTCCTCACCACCGCCGCCGCCAAGCATTATTTCGCCTGAGTCAGCTAAACGACGTGCTGTCGACAAGATTTCTTTTTGTGCGGCTTCAACTTCACTGATACGCACAGGTCCCATCGCCTCAAGGTCATCTGCTAATAGCTCAGCAGCACGTTTCGACATGTTACTTAAAATCTTCTCTTTCAGTGCTTCATCTGTTCCTTTAATTGCTTTCATAAGTACATCTTGTTGTACTTCACGAAGAATTGCTTGAATGCCTCGGTCTTCAACATCCATTAAGTTTTCAAATACAAACATGAGATCTTGGATTTGCTGCGACATTTCTTCGTCATGCTCTCGGATCGAATCCATCAACTGACCTTCAATATTGGTATCTAGGTAGTTCATGATATCTGCCGCTGCTTTCAAGCCACCCATTTTCGCAGCTTGCGCACCTGCTTGACCTGCGAACTGTTTCTCCATGATTTCGTTTAGCTCTTGGAGTGCTGCTGGTTGAACTTCTTCAAGGTTAGCAATACGCATGGTTAAATCTAAGCGCACTTTTTCAGGAAATTGCGACAAGATTTCAGCTGATTGCTCAGGTTCTAAATACGATAAAACAATAGTTTGGATCTGCGGGTGCTCATTACGAATAATATTCGCCACTTGTTTTGAGTCCATCCACTTCAGTGAATCAAGGCCTTTGGCGCCAGAGCCCATAACAATTTGGTCAATAAGGCTGGCAGCCTTATCTTCACCAAGTGCCGCTGTAAGCGCTTTTTTGATAAAGTCTTCAGATTGGAAACCTATGGTGCTGAAGCTTTGAATTTGCTCAATAAACAAGTTGTGAACAGCGCTAATTTTCGCTTGTGATAAATCATCCAGCGCCGCCATCGCCATACCTACTTTTTGTACTTGCTTAGGCTCTAAATGTTTTAGAATTTGCGCAGCATCTTCTTCCGATAAACTCAGCAATAAAATAGCTGCTTTATCGACACCGTCTAATTTATCAACATCAAACGCCGGTGGTAGTTGTTTTTGTTCTTGATCAGTCATCTTCAGTTAACCACGCTTTCACCACTTGAGAAGACAGTTCTGGTTCATTAGCAACCAATGCACGAACTGCTTTGAGTAAATCTTCATCGCCATGTAAATCTGGCAGCTGTAGTGTACCATCACTTGAGAATCCTACAGCAGCAGAGTCAAAGTCTTTATTTAGCATATCTAGCGTGCTATCACCAATATCTACACCCGCACTTAACGCATCTTCATCATACTCTTCAAGTGTATCGTCTGGGTAGATTAAGCGTTTCAGCATTGGTTTAACAACAGCCAAGATAAGTACGATAATAACCAAGGCACCTAACGCTAAGCGAAGCATTTTCATGAACCAGTCTTGTTCCCACAGCGGCACTTCAATCGCCATTTCTGTGTTTTCACGAACAAACGGAACTGTGACCACTTCAAGTGCATCACCACGTTGCATATCAAAGCCTACACCACCTTGTAGTAAACGACGAATATTTGACAATGCTTCGACAGAACGAGGCACCATAGTCGTTTCACCGTTTTCACCAACTTCTGGTACGTAATCAACAGCGACTGATACGCTAATACGACGAATAACACCTGTTTGCTGACGCTTATGAGAAATCGTGGTATCTAACTCGTAGTTGCGTGTTGCTTCTTTGTGAGAACGGCTAGGGTTAGTCGCTGAGCCTGCACTGCCTTGACCAGCAATTTCAGGAATATTTGAGTTTGCAGGTGGCTGATTTGTAAGCGCACCAGGAATACCTACAGCAAGACCGCCGATGTTATTTTCTTCGAAAGTCGTTTCGCTGCGCACAGCGGGTAAGTCTGGGTTATAGCGTTTTTGAGTTTCTTCTACTGCACTAAAGTCCATATTTAAATCAACTTGTGCAGTGTAGTTACCTAAACCAACCACTGGAATGAGAATGCTGTCGATTTTATTTAAGTACTCTTCTTCACGTTTGCGCTCTATTTCATACTCTTTACGAGAGCGTGCAGCGAGTGAGTTTTGTGAGCCTGAGTTTAGTAAGCGACCATTTTGATCGGTAACAGTAACACGCTCTGGCGATAAACCTTGTACCGCTGAGGCAACAATATCAACCACTGAGTCAACTTCTTCACCATCAAGCGTACGGCCGCGTTTAAGTGTTAAAACCACTGTAGCTGAAGGTTGTTTTTCGCGACGAGCAAATACGTTTTCTTTTGGAATAGCTAAAAGTACTTTGGCGCGAGTAACATTTTTTAGCTCTTCGATAGTGCGAGCAAGTTGTTGCTCACGACCATGTTTTAAACGTTCACGTTCTAGGCGTTGGCTTACACCAAATCCCATATCTTGCATGATGATGTCAGTACCTGAGCTTGGCGCTTGCTCAAGGCCTTCACGAGCCATCAATAACTTAATGTTTTGGTACTCACCTTCTTCTACAGAGATGACATTACCATCGAGTTCGTAATCAATCTTTTGCGCGTCTAAAAAGTCTAGCGTTTGAATAAGCTCTTCCGTTGGCATTTTACCAAGCGGACGCATATCTGGCTGACGTGCCCAAATGATAATAAAAATTGCGATAGCCAAACAAATTGCCAAAGCAATCACTAAAGTAACCTGGCGTAAAACATCTACACCGTTTAAGGCACTTAAGTAGCCTGACTTTTGCTCTTGTTGATCATCAGTATCGGTAGAATCGATACCGCCGCCTGCTAGGGCTAGATCAGTTGATTGATTAGATTGCGCCACGATAATTCTCCACTACCTAGTTACACAGGCATGTTCATGATTTCTTTATATGCTTCAACAAGTTTATTACGAACCTGTACCGTTGCTTCGAATGCAACTGATGATTTTTGTGAAGCAATCATCACATCTGCAAGCGATACACTGCGATCACCCATTTCAAGAGCCGTCACTTTTTGCTTGGCTTCTTGTTGCAAGCCATTCACTGTATCTAATGCATTGGTAAGTAGATCACCAAATTGTGCCGTTGATGTAGGCTGTGTCTGAGTTGGTAAATTTGTAATTGAGTTACTACGGCTAGCTTCAAGGGCCATAGATTGCATTTCTTGAAATAATGCGCTGTTTTGAACTTTCATAATACTCTCTGACAATACAGTTTACTTATAAACTGATAAAGCACAAACCGTGCCATAAAATAAAACTAATATTTTCAATAGCTTATACCATTCGCTTTGCTTGTCAGAGTTTTGACAGCAAACAAGCCCACATGCTGTGAGCTTGTTTGACACTGTTTTGGAAGGAGAATTAGGCTGGCAGTGCAATCCCAAGATCGCGCATCTGCGCTAGTTTATATCGCAAGGTGCGGGGGCTAATGCCTAAGGTCTCAGCCACCTCTTTTCGCTTACCATTACAGCGTGCGAGGGTTTCTAAAATAATACGATGCTCTTTGTCTTTAAGCTCGTCTTTATAATTACCTTGCTCACTCACCTGTGGCACTGTATCTAAATTAACTTCAACGGGTTGCTCTTGATACACCGGTGCATTATGCGGTGGCGTAGCAACTGACTTTATCTCTACCGTTAGTAACTCTTCAATGAAGACATCATCTTCATGAATGCTGTTACCATCACATAATATCAGCGCACGTTGAATAACATTATCAAGCTCTCGCACATTACCCGGCCAAGCATGTGTTAGCAGCTTTTGCTTAGCTGACTCGGTCAACATAGCAATGGGTTCTTTACTTTTCAGGCAATGGCGCTCAATTAAATGCTCTGCCAATACAACAATGTCGCCCGGGCGTTCTGCTAATGGTTTCCACATCAGCGGGAACACATTTAAGCGATAATATAAATCTTCTCTAAATAGATTTTCACTCACCGCTTCTTTTAAATCACGGTTACTCGTAGCTAGGACACGAACATCAAGCTCAATCGTTTTACGGCCGCCTAAGCGCTCTACTTCACGCTCTTGTAGTACACGCAGTAATTTTGCTTGCAGACCTAAATCCATCTCGGTGATCTCATCAAGTAAGATGGTACCGCCTTGTGCTTGTTCAAATTTACCAGGGCAGGCCTGGATGGCACCGGTAAACGCGCCTTTTTCGTAACCAAATAAGGTTGCTTCAAGCATATTTTCAGGAATAGCGGCACAGTTAATGGCAACAAAGGGAGCATCTGCACGATTCGATTTATCATGAATATAGCGGGCTAACACTTCTTTACCTGAGCCACTTGGGCCAAGTACCATAACACTGGCATCTGAACGCGCTACTTTGCTCGCAAGTTCGAGTAACTTAATACTCGATGGATCTGCAACAATTGGCCCGTCTGTTTCTTTTTCCTTTTCGGGTAAATAACGACTGACCATATTAAGCAATACTTCTGGGGCAAATGGTTTTGCCATGTAATCAATCGCACCTAAGCGCATTGCCTCTACAGCATCATCAATGGTGTCATAAGCTGTCATCATAAGTACAGGTAGTTCAGGGTAGTTGAGCTTAATACTGCGAAGTAAATCAAGGCCACTCATCGCGCCCATTTGTACATCGCTGACCACTAATGAATACGTGCCTTGTTTTAACAGCACCATTGCTTGCTCAGCACTATCTGCTGCGATGCAATCAATTCCTGACATTTCGAGTGTATCAATCAAAGCTTCTCGTAAGCCTGCGTCGTCTTCAACGACTAAAATTGCGTTGGTATTCATTTTGCCTCCGCTGACGTAAATTCTGCACTTATTGGCAGGATCAAGCTAAAACATGCCCCCCCATGGGCATTATTAGTCACTTCAACCCGTCCTTGGTGCGCATTAGCGACTGAACTCACAACAGCAAGTCCAAGCCCTGTGCCTTGGCTTTTTGTAGTAAAGAAAGGTTCAAATAATTTCTCGGCCTGACTCATATCTACGCCAGGACCGTTGTCACTTACACTGATGCGAACACTATTATCATTTGCGGTGTCGCGCTCAGCACTAAGCGATACTTCTGCATGTTTGCCAATTATTTGAATACTGTTATGAATTAAGTTTTGAATCGCACTGGCAAGTGCGGTTTTATTACCCACAATCTCAATGTCTGGTTCTGGCAAGTTAACGGCTAAGGTACTTTGGTTTTGTGCAACCATTGCATCCGCCCCCGCTTTTACTTCATTGAGTAACTGTTGCATCGAGACACTTTCAACAACTTGCTGTTCGCCACTTTTTGCAAATAACAGCATGTCATTTACTTGGGTTTCTAAATCTTTTAAACGTGACATTAATTTAGTATGAAAATTACCACGCGAGCTTTCTGGTAAACGCTTTGAACCCAAGTTTGCGGCATAAAGCATGGCGGCTGACAACGGCGTTCTGACCTGATGAGCAAGCGAAGCAACCATTTTACCAAGCGCACTTAAGCGCTGCATATGTGCTACTCGTTTTTGTAAACGCCTAGTTTCTGTTAAATCTGTCATTAAAATTAACTGCCCTGGCTCAGGTGCAAGCGCAGTAATATCAAGCTTTATTAAACGCCCATCTTTGAGTGATACCTCATGACCATCATCTTGCTTTGGTCGAAATGAGCGCTGAATAACGCTAAACCATTTTTCACCTTCAAGCGGTTCACCCAGCATATCAATAGCAATTTGATTTGCTTTTGCAATCATGCCTCGACCATCTAAAACCACAACGCCCGCAGGCATAGTATGCACTAAATGACTTAGCCAACTAGCTTGCTGGCGAAGCTCACTCAACTCGCCAACATACTCTTCTTGCTGTAAGCATGGGTTATATTGATTAGCTGTGATAAATTGTGGTTTTAATACATGTGCCAAGGCCATAATCGATACTCAAAAAATCGTGTCTACACAGCTAAATGCACAATTCATACCATAATTATTTTTGTTTTATTTCAATAAATTAAAGTCAAAATAAACACCGACAAAAAAATGACATTTGCGAGGGAACAATGCAAAAAGAACACCACTGTCGCTGCCCGTGGCTCGACACCAGCAAAGAAGATTATGTGGCCTACCACGACCAAGAATGGGGGGTGCCATTATATGATGATCACCGTTTGTTTGAGTTTATAACCTTAGAGTCAGCACAAGCCGGGCTTAGTTGGTATACCATACTTAAAAAGCGTGATGGCTATCGCAGCGCCTTTAAAAACTTTGTTGTTGAAGAGGTTGCCAAAATGACTGAGGATGATATCGAACGGTTAATGCAGTTTGATGGCATTATTCGTAATCGAGCCAAGATCGCCGCGACTATCAATAACGCGCAGCGTTTTATTGAAATTCAAAAAGAGTTTGGTAGTTTCTCAAACTACCAATGGCAGTTTGTAGGTGGTAAGCCTTTGGTAAACAACCTAGATAAACTAGAGGATTACCCGGCTATTACTGAAGCCTCCACAGCATTTGCCAAAGATTTAAAAAAGCGTGGTTTTAAGTTTTTAGGCCCAACGACTGTGTATGCGCATATGCAGGCCTGTGGTATGGTGAATGATCACAGTAATGATTGTTTTAGAAAAGCCGAAATAGTGAGTGAATATTAGCCGCAAATCTGCAGAAACATGCTTTATGTAGAGAGCGTTAAACCTACCGCGAGTTAATCTCGCGATAGGTTATACTTTTTCATCTTCTCAACGAGAGTTGTACGGCGTACACCTAAGATTTCAGCCGCACGCGCTACGACATAATCATAGCGCTCTAATGCTTGGCTGATTAAGCTGATTTCAAGCTCAGCAAGGTACTCTTTCAGCTCAATGCCTTCATCGGGTAATAAACCAGAGTCAACCGTTGTTGCTGGCGTATCAAGCTCTTCGTCTTCGTAATCACTAAAGCCTGTGCTAAAAATATCGTTGAAAGCATCTCGTTCCATCAGCTCTTCAGGGTACTCAGGCTCATAGGCTTCGACCTCAATGTAACGATATTTAGCTGGTAGGTCTGGCACATCAACCACTTTATCAGGGAACATAATGACCATGCGCTCTACTAAGTTGGCTAGCTCACGGATATTTCCCGGCCATGCATGCTCTTTTAAGCTTTGAATTGCCCGTTCGGTGAATTTTGCTGTTGTGCCACTTTGCTCATTCACACGGCGCATTAACTCTTTTAAAAGTAGAGGAATGTCGTCTGCACGCTCACTTAGCGAAGGGTTTTCAATTGGAAACACGTTTAAGCGATAAAAAAGGTCTTCGCGGAAGTCGCCCTTTTCAATCATTTCTTCAAGATTACGATGTGTTGCAGCAATAATTCGTACATCAGCTTGAATAGGCTTTGTCCCACCTACTCGTTCATAGCTGCGCTCTTGTAATACTCGTAAAAGCTTAACCTGCATTTGCAGTGGCATGTCACCAATTTCATCTAAAAACAGTGTACCGCCTTGTGCTAATTCAAAACGCCCTTTTCGCGCTGAAATTGCCCCTGTAAATGCCCCTTTTTCGTGACCAAATAACTCACTTTCAAGTAATTCACCAGGAATAGCACCGCAGTTTACTGGCACAAATGGCCCGCTATTTCGTTTAGATAGTAGGTGAACGTTTCGTGCTACCACCTCTTTACCTGTGCCAGACTCACCTAAAATAAGTACATTGGCATCAGTTTTAGCCACCTGCTCAATTAAAAAACGAACATCTTTTACAGCATCAGTTTCACCAACAAGTCCATCAAACGATTTTTGCGACTTAGACTGTTTATGAGCACCAGGCAGCATACGCTGATATTGCTGACAGTCATGCAATAACTGAGTGGTTACGTCATGATTGAAAGGCTCACATATCAAGCCTACAACATTAGCAATACTCAGGAGGGGTTTGAGGGTTTCACCTATTAACAAAAATGGAATAGCTGGAAACTGTTTGATCACAGCTTCATGATTAAGCTGCTGTAGAGCCCCCAAAATGACCATACATTCTTGTTGCTGGTGTTTTTCACAAAATGCTTGAAGATTTGTTTCATCAACTAATTGTGCTGTTTCACCAATGAAGGTGAGTGAAGCATGTAAACCTATCGCACGATTATTATTATTGTCTAAAATTAAGATCATTATTGGCGAACCACAGTTACCACGGGGTTTGTTAATGTTAAATTGTAAGCGAGTTTAGGAGGGATGCAAGCGCTAAGCGGCAATTTATTGACATCAACGCCAAAAAATAGTCACTTAACGCCTAAAAACAAGACTAAAGTATTAAAGCAAACCTAGGATAGATTCTGCTGAACGATTCGCTTGACCACGTAAAGCGATTGAAGCTTGCGACAAAATATCGTTAGCTACTTGATCAGACACTGCTTTTGCGTAATCAGTATCTTCAATGCGGCTTCGACTCGCAGCAATGTTCTCCCGTTGGTTTCCCAACCCTTTTATCGTACTTTCTAAAGTGTTTTGGAAAGCGCCAAGTTCAGCACGCTGATTATTAATCTCTTCTGCAGCTTGATCGCTGATATCAATGGCCGCTTGCGCACCTGCTTGGGTAGAAATATCAATACCCGCAATCACAGAAGCAATACTGCCATCTGAAGGCGTTACTGATTGCGTCGTGTTGGCATCAGGACCAACCTGAAACGACACTTGCTCACCATCAAATAAAGGCTTGCCAGCAAATGTCGCATTTTCAAATGTTTCTGAAATTTGCGTTTGTAATTGTGACACTTCTTCTTGTAGTGCTGCTCTGTCAGTATCTGTGAGCGCACCGTTACCCGCTTGGATAGACAGCTCTCTAATGCGTGATACTGCATCATTTACACCTGATAGGTTTGATTCAGTAACTTGTGAATAAGAAATACCATCGTAGGCATTGTTGATAGCTTGGCTATAACCATCTTGCTGCGATGTTAATCTATCAATAATTTGCAGTGCAGCGGCATCATCTGCTGCTGAGTTTACTTTTTTACCTGACGCTAATTGCTCAGCAAGCTTATTACCTGTTTGCTGAGTCTGATTTAAAAACCCGGTATTGGGTGATTGAATTTTCATGGCGGCCTCCGACAAACCGATTGCTTAAATTATAGCTTAATTTGCCAAAATTTGTACTTTGTACCATGGTTTAGATAAATTAACTTGGCATCTGACTTGCTAGTGTATTAGTTAATAGTTAAATTACTGAGAATTGAGTCAAAATTCTCTTTTTGCGTATCAAACGCCAATGATAAATAACTTAGGTAACGCTATGTTCGACAACAAAACGATTTTAATCACCGGTGGTACCGGTTCATTCGGTAAAAAATACGTCAAAACTTTATTAGAACGCTTTAAACCTAAAAAAATCATTATTTTTTCACGGGACGAACTAAAGCAGTTTGAAATGCAACAAGAGTTTGACCAACCTTGTATGCGCTATTTCATTGGTGATGTACGTGACAAAGACAGGCTTCGCCGTGCCATGCGCGGCGTGAACTATGTGATTCACGCAGCAGCATTAAAACAAGTACCTGCCGCTGAATACAACCCAATGGAATGTATCAAAACCAATATTAATGGTGCTGAAAACGTCATTGATGCTGCCCTTGATAATAACGTAGAAAAAGTCATTGCACTGTCGACTGATAAAGCAGCGAACCCAATCAACTTATATGGCGCAACGAAGCTTGCATCAGACAAACTATTTGTTGCTGCTAATAATATTGCTGGCGGCCATAAAACAACCTTTTCAGTAGTAAGATACGGTAACGTAGTGTGCTCGCGTGGCTCTGTAGTGCCTATTTTCCAAAAGTTTATCGACCAAGGCCGTGACCATATTCCGATTACTCATGAAGAAATGACCCGCTTTTGGATTAGCCTGCAACAAGGTGTTGATTTTGTTCTAACTAATTTTGAGCGTATGCTGGGTGGTGAGATTTTCGTGCCGAAGATCCCTTCAATTCGTATTACTGATCTTGCCAAAGCCATGGCACCTGACTTACCAATTAAGGTTATAGGCATTCGCCCAGGTGAAAAGTTACATGAAGTCATGTGCCCGGCCGACTTATGCTTTGAAACGTACGAATACAATGATCATTTTGTTATCGCACCGGGCATTAAATTTAGTAGCCGTAGTAACGATTTTACAGTTAATGCTATTGGTGAGAAGGGTAAAAAAGTAGCGCAAGGATTCGAGTATAACTCACTTGATAACCCTGATTATATGAGCATTGAAGAGATTAAAAACTTCAACGTTCAAGCTTTACTGTAATACTTCTCATGACAAATAAGCTAATTCCCTACGGTAAGCAAAGTATTTCGCAAGATGACATTAATGCCGTAATTGATGTCTTGCAGTCTGACTGGTTAACACAAGGTCCTAAAGTACCCGCATTTGAAAGTGCTATAGCAAAATATTGCGGTGCTGACTATGCCTGTGCCACTAACAGTGCTACTTCAGCGTTACATATTGCTTGCCTTGCTTTAGGCGTAGGTAAACATGACATTGTATGGACATCACCAATTTCCTTTGTCGCATCAAGTAACTGCGCACTGTATTGTGGCGCAAGTGTCGACTTTGTTGATATCGACCTTGAGACAGGCAATATGTCTGTCGTTGCCCTTAAAGAAAAACTAGCGATAGCCAAACAAAACCAGCAACTCCCTAAAGTTGTGATCCCAGTTCATTTAGCGGGCCAGTCATGCGATATGGCAGCAATCAATGAACTTGCCAAAGAGTATGGCTTTAAGGTGATTGAAGATGCCTCTCATGCTATTGGCGCCAAGTATAAAGGCAACCCTGTTGGCAGTTGTGATTACTCTGACATCACAGTTTTTAGCTTTCATCCAGTTAAAATAATCACATCTGCTGAAGGGGGTATGGCTGTTACCAACTGTGAAACGCTTGATAAAAAGATGAAACGCTTACGTAGTCATGGCATTACAAATCATCCTGATGAAATGACCGAGCCAAGTCACGGTCCTTGGTATTATCAACAAATTGAACTTGGTTTTAATTATAGAATGACTGAGTTGCAAGCCGCATTAGGGCTTAGCCAGTTAAAACAATTAGATAACTTTATTTCTATTAGAAACCAAATAGCTGAAGATTTTGATAAGTACTTTACAAGTCAGGGGCTTGAGCCGTTAAAACAAAAGTCAGAGTGTTACAGCAGTTATCATTTATATATCTTGAAAATCAACTTTACGGCCCAGCAACAACAAGCTCAGATGGTTACACGGCTAAGAGAGCAAGGTGTTCAAGCTCACCTTCACTACATTCCGATTTTTTTACAGCCTTACTACCAAGAACTTGGGTTTAATAAGTGTGACTTTTCGCAAAGCATGCAGTATTACCAACAAGCAATGACAATTCCATTGCATCCATCTTTGTCATCACAAGATATTGATTATATTAAGCAGGCTGTGCTCAAAACCTATCAGCAATTAATTTGAAAACGCCATTAATAGATTTTCGCCATCCCACAGGTAATTGAACGTTAACGCTGAACCGAGAGGTGTTACTCTAAGCGCGTGGGAAGATAATTTTTCTAGCTCGGAAGTGGTTAAGCCAAAACAAGAAACAGTTTGTAATTTTGCATGTGTCGCAAAATCAAAATTTTCTAGTTCAAAGCTTAGTAAGAGTCCATCGCCTTTGTGATCAGCTAAAATAGCTAAATCAAAAGGTGCAGCTTCACAAATTAAACCCGCAACAGATTTATAAGTGTTTTCGACACTAAATTGATGCATCAATAATAATCGCTGAAAGTTATATAAACGATTATATTGAGCGGTTTGTGAAAATGCTTCATCACCATACTGCACTTTATCCTTTAAAGACTGCCAGAATAACGCTTGTAAGGATTTACTTGTTTTATGCCACAAAACCGCTTTTATAGAAGAGCAAGCTTGTTGTGAGAAAGGTACATAATCACGTGTAAAGCGTATAGCAGCATCTTCTATTTCAGCTTCACTTTCAAGGTGTAACACGGCAATGGAGAAGCGATCTGGAAAGCAAATCTGGTTTGTTACGGGTGATTGCTGGTTAATTTTAGCAATTGCGTCATCACCGCCCCAAATTACCCGCATATCACATAGTTCACTAAAATACCGTGTTAGCTCTTCAGCTGAACTTGGGTAAGAAACAATGCAAATTAAAGCATGTAATACTGATTGAGGACGCTGACTTAAAAAGCGCTTTAGAGAATCAATTAGCTGATACGCTTCATCCCCACTTCGATCACTAATGCGCACTATGTTGCTGTTACCACACAGAATACTAAGGATTAAGCTGTAAAAATAAACGGTATCAACATTTGCTGGGGTAATATGGAAGATAAGCCCTTTCGGTGATGATTGAGCAAAGCTTTTAAAATCGCTCTTCATTGCCAATACGTTACTTTTACGGCACCAAAAACCCAACGCTGAATGAGCATTAGAGTGCTGTGCTTTTAAAAGAAAAGTTGAAAAAGCAGTTATTTCATTTATGACATCATCACTAAATGCCGTGTCTAAACAACTCAAGTTAGCCGGGTTACCAAATAAAAACTCTACTTGAGGATCATCAACTAAAGGTATCACTGCAACCCCTCACCTGCGACTTCGCCAAACGGCCAAGCACTGAAAAATATTTACCTAAGCGACCACAAGCACAATCATCTTCACCATGGATCACTCCTAAATCCTCGGTCAATAATCGATGACCAGGGTAACTCTTTGGTAAAACCGAATTAAGAAGAATCACGCCCGCTTGATTAATACCAAGAGGCTCAGCGGTGGCTGCATCAACAACAGTTATGTCTGACCAAACAGGTGCGTGTAAATGACCATGTTCACACTCAATATAAATGGTACCAGTTTGTTCAACCATACCGTAATAATCATGCACGCTAATAGCACCAAGAGATTGCGCTATTTGCTGCTTAAACACATCATTGCTTACCGCTGATTGCTGCATTTTTTTCCAGCCGCCACCATGAAGTAGCATGCCTTTTGAAAACGAATAGCGTTTCCCCATTTGCACCAGCTGTTGAATAAACTGCTGCCAAACAATAAAAGTAAAGCCAAACATAAAAACTGGGGTGTCTTTATACTTCTCAAAAAATTGCTCAATGACTTCAATATTTAATGTCATGTCATCGTTTAATGCAAAATGTGGATCGCGGCCAAAAAACAACATGCCTTGAATACCAGCTGCGCGGGCGGACATACCAGCTTTCTTTTGTATGGTTGCCTTTGCATCAATAACAAGCATTGGAAGCCGTTGCTTCCCTAGCCAATGCTGTAAGGTTTTCGTTAAAATCCTACTTTGTAACTGCGCAGTTTCAGAATCTAACGTTATTTTAGAGGTAGGTCCTTGCGTGCCTGATGAGGTTAGCAAACGATGCTGATCCTCGGCTGTAATACTGGTTAACAAAAACTCTTTAAATAATGGTACTGTCAAAGGCGATACTTGCTCACAGCCTTGTTGCAAGCGCTGATACAAGGCACAGTGCTGAAGGTGGTAGTTATCTAAAAAGCTTAATTGCGATGCAAGAAACGCCTGCTTTTGCGCTTTGTTTAAGCCATAAATTGGCAACTCGAGGAGTTGCTCATTGCTTAAGTGCATTATAGTCCACCTTAGAGTTACTTAGTCTTGGGATCGCTTCGAGCACGACTGTTTGTATTAAACGACTATGGCACTTAAGCTTAACGGCTAATTGTTTTATTAGTTCCGCTTCGATAGGTTGCTCTGAATAAACAACTATTTCATCTTCACTACCAACACAGACCACTTCAAATTGGCACAAAGCGTCGAGCCACGATTGCAATTCATCAAGATTAATCCGACGCCCAGCTATTTTACAGATGCGCTTAGAGCGCCCGACAATTTGATATAAACCCGATGGCGATTGTATTGCAATATCGCCGGTATGGAGCAAAGAAATATCTTCGAAATAGCCCAGCTCTGCCAGTGTTTCACTATAACCGCCAAATATATTGCCACCACGAACACACAGCTCACCTTGGCTATCAAACTGCTCAACTCGTTCACCTTCTGAGTCAAGAAGCTGTAGCTCAACACCGGGGATCTCTTTACCAATAAAACCAATTTGACGACTAAAATACTCTGCGGGTAAATAGGCTATGCGCGCTGTTGCTTCGGTTTGACCATACATAACAAAAAAATCAATGTCATTGTTGTGCGTGTAATCACTTAATAATTGCCAATCACGTGCGAGTAACTTACCACCAGCTTGTGCCATGTAACGAACATTGCCAAGCGGCATTTTTTCAAGGCCCAGTCTATTAAGCAATTGATAACTCAGTGGTACACCATAAAAGCTGGTCACCTTATAGTGCTCAAAATTATGCCAAAAATCAGCCGACATAGGGCTATCTGATTGCAGCACAATACTCGCACCCATTGCTAAATGGGTATGCAAAATAGACAAACCAAACGAATAGGATAACGGTAAAAAGGTCATTACCACATCATCTTTAAGTATCGGTAAAAACTGATTTATTGAAGCGCAGTTTGCAGCCAAATTAGCTTTACTTAACTTTACCAACTTAGGGGAGCCCGTTGAACCACTGGTTGATAGTAACAAACATAGTTCATCAGCTAATTGATGTGTGTAATTACTTAATGAGTGAATTTTATTTCCTTCAATAAGCAGATTAACTTGATAGTGCTCTAGTAGCTCATTTATGTCGTTTTCAGCGAGGCCTGCATCAACTAATAACACAACATGAGATTGTCTAAGAGCTGCTAAGTAAAAAATGACAAAGTCGAGTGTTGATTGCGCAACTAAAGCAATTAAACAGCGCTCAGATGGCAATGAGTTTACGGCCTGCTGCACTTGAGCTTCTAGCTCATTGTAATCTATGCAATGGTCTTTGTAATAAAGCTTTGCCTCAGGGTTTTTATTATCTAATTGCCAAAACTCACCATGCATATTACAACCTTAAACCACCATCAACAGCGATATTTTGTGCTGTAATATAGCGACTTTCATCAGCTAATAAAAAACGAACTAAATTAGCGACTTCGCTTGCCGCGCCTAAGCGTTTTAGTGCTGACTTTTCTGCTAGTTGCTGCTTTTTTTCATCATCGTAGTGAGCAAGCAAAGGAGTGTCTATTACGCCCGGACTTACACAGTTAACGCGAACATTAAACGTACCGAGCTCTTGAGCAAGACTTTTAACCAATCCGCTCATCGCTGACTTCATACTTGCATAAACAACTTGCCCACTGCTTCCTTGTTCAGCCACAACAGAGCTTACCAGGACTAAACTGCCCTGTTTCGCTCTAAGCATCATTTTACTGGCGCTTTGACAAAGCATTAGTGCAGATTTTAAATGGACAGCGTATTGCTCATCAATTTGCTCTTCTCGTACCATCATCAATGGCGCTTCAAGCATACTTCCCGCGCAATGGACAAGCCCTGACAATGAACATTTTTGTTGCTGCAAATAAGCAAATATTTTCTTTATTTCAGCAGGAACAGACGTGTCGGCAACAAAAACAATAACATCTGCATCTGGATAATCCGCTTTAAGCGCTTGCTGCGCTGCTTGTAAACGTTGTTCGTCCCGCGCTACCAATAATAGTTTTGAGTCATCCTCTAGCAGTCGCTTTGCCACCGCAAAGCCAATACCGCTGCTACCACCAGTGATCAATACTCGGCTGCTATTACTTGTCAAATGACACCCCATATTTTGATAGAATTTGTTTGGCTTTTAAAAACGAACTCATATCAATAATATCATCCGTATCAAGCATAATATCAAATTGCGCTTCTAATTCTGCCACCAGCATCATATGGCTCATAGAGTCCCATTTGGGATGCTCTGAATAGCTTAACTGATCACATACTTCGCCTTGTTCGATTTCTAATACGCTAACAAACGCATCTGTCAGTTTATTAAGTGACACATTAACCTCGGTTTAAAAATGACTTAAGTTTAGGCGTTGCATGAAAATAGTCGTCATGAGTTAACGAAATACTGACTAACGCCTGGTTTGTTGGGTGGTCTGCCAATTGGTAGCCAAGTTGTTGATTATAGCGGATTGCCGCTGTATTTTCTCGCCTTACTTCTGAATATAGCTCTTTAACATTTAACTCATTAAAAAGATAATCAATCAATGCAAGCGAAGGCGCAAAGGCAATTAAATTACTCAAAAAATGAGTGTCACTGATATAAACACCAATTTCAGCGCGGTTGGCGTTTTCAATCGGCTGTTCTGACTTAACATTAATCACGCCAATTGGCTGCTCTTTGTAATAAATAACAAAATGACGTTGGCAATTATCAACCAACATATTCTTAAACCAAATTTGGTGATCATCCCATGGGATAGATTGTTGGTTAGTCATTTGCAGACGCACATGTGGCATGTTGCGCCACTGCCAGACACGCTCACAATCTTGTTCGGTTACCCGCTTTAATGTAACAGCATAATTTGCGATGTGCATATTATTCACCTAAGCGCTTTTGATGTACATGTAAATTAAGCTGTGCAATAGCTGGATGCTTTGAAAAAAAAGCCATTATATCTTGACTGCTTGCACACAGAAGATCATCAGGGTAGGCAGCAACTAGCGCTTCAAACATTGTAAAATCGGCAGGCTCATCAATACATAACCTCGCAGCACTACTGATATTAGTCAACGCTTTAAAGTGACCACATTTGAATAACTCTGGATGCTGATAGATGTACGGTGTAACGTGTTCACGCTCATAGTCCTTAGTAGCTTGTTTAGCTGCATACCTAAGTGCTGCAACTGACATAATTTCTACGTCAAATCCACGAATAAGATTGCCTGTATTAAGACTTGTATAGTCATCACCTTGCGCTAAGTGACTACTAACTAACTCATCAATCAATTTGCCATCAACTAATGGACAATCAGCCGTCAAACGAATAATACGGTCCTCGTTATCTAATGCTAATTCATCTGCCACTGCGTTGAAACGAAGCAGTACATTATCTTTGCTGCCTCTGATAACTCTAACGCCCCGTTGTTCGCAAAATGCGACTATCTTATTGTCATTTTCATTCTCGCTGGTCGCAATAACATGCTCAACCAATTTTGTAGTTTGAGCAACACGGCTGATGTGGTAGTCAAGTAACGACTTCCCCCCAACCTGTAGCAATACTTTTCCGGGTAACCGTGTTGAATCAAGTCGCGCTTGTGAGCAGGCTACAATCTTCATTGTGTTACGTACTCTAGTTTCATCGGTGTTCCTTTCGTTAACGCTTGTTTCGCAGGTTTACCAATTAATTCATCTAAATAACGCGGATGCAATCCCGAGCCAGGACGTACAGAACGCAGGTTTTGTTCGGTAAATAACTCGCCCTCTTTGATATCTTCTGCAATATAAAGTGAACGACGAAATGCAACATTATCTTGCTCGCTTTTTGCCAGTCTAAAACTAGGCTCACCCAGTGCGCTTTTGGTATTTTTAACCGCAGACACCATGCGAGAAAATTCATTTGGATCTAATGAAAAAGCGGCATCGACACTTGTTGTATCGTTCGCCATTTTGAAGTGCTTTTCAATAATACTGCCACCTAAGGCAACAGAGGCAATCGCAGCAGTATCCGCCAAACTGTGATCACTTAAACCCACAGGTATATCTAGATACTGATGTAAATAGGCCAAGGTTGAAAGATTACAATCAGCAATTGGAGTAGGATACCCACTCACGCAATGAAGAATAGCTAACTGCGTGCCACCCGCTTCTTTCACAGCAGTGACTGCTTCTTCAATCTCAGCGAGCGTCGCCATCCCCGTCGACATGATGATAGGCTTACCCGTTTTAGCAGCGTATTGAATCAGACCAATATCAGTAATTTCGAATGAGGCTATTTTATATGCAGGGCAATTTAAATCTTCGAGTAAATCAATTGCTGTTTTATCAAATGGTGAAGAAAACAAAGTGATGCCATGCTCTTTAGCTCGTGCAAATAATGCCTCGTGCCAATGCCAAGGTGTATGTGCTTCCTCATATAATTCATATAAGGTGCGACCCTGCCATAATTTATCTTTCACAACAAATTCAGGACCATCATGATCCAGGGTAATTGTATCTGGACGATATGTTTGAATTTTAATTGCACTTGCACCCGTTTTTGCTGCTGCATCAATTAGTTCAAGTGCTTTATTAATATCGCCACCGTGATTTCCTGAAAGTTCGGCAATCGTGTAAGGTTGATAATTTTCACCAATATCGACACCATCAATATTGATACTCTTGTGCAATTGCCCAACATCAAATTTTTTCATTATATTACTTCGACCATTATTTGATTAATCTAGCGCTTCAATAATGCGCTCTGCTGCCATGCCATCAATTGCCTGTTGGCCATAAAGTGACAACTTTCTCTTTTTATCGGCTGAATTAAGCAAAAATAGAGCCTGTTTTACCACATTAGCAAAGTCAGTCTGCTCATTTCTAAAATCTATGCATTGATAAGCCGTATTGTTTAGTGAGGAGTCTAACGCTTGAGATTGGTTATCAACCAAAACTAAAGCAATCGTTGGTACGCCTAAATACATTAATTCGTACAAACTCCCCCCTGCTGACGTAATAGCAATATCAGCTTCACTCATTAATCTAGCGAGATTTGGATAATCAATATGTAATTCAAACTTAGCATGTTGCTTTAACCTGTTGAGCAAAGTAAGTGTATTTTCTGAACAACTACTACTCACTGCAACAACGAGCTTTGTAATATCATTACTAGCAACAAGTTGTTGGCAAAGCTCGGGAGTCAACATTTTGACATCCGTACCACCTAAACTAATGAAGATACTCTTTTCAATAAAGCGTTCGCGCGCCCTATACGATTTAAACTCACTTCTTATTAGCCGATAATCTAAACTTTGTAACACCCTAGGCGCTTTATGAATTGTATCGACTACATCACTAGGATTGACGATTAAATCAAATTCTAATGGCTCCTGATACGTGCCATCATCAAATATAACAAGTTGTTTTACGGTGTTTTTTAACTGAATTATTGTTTCGTTTGATAGAGCATAATCATCGACAATTAAAATATCGGCTTTTGATAGCATGGTTACAAGAGCGATTTCATCTACAGCAAACTTTAAAACCACCCCCATCCCGCTGAGTTTATCATGCAATTGAGGGGCTAAATCACGGTAAAAAAGTGTGACCTTATGCTGGTTGTTAAGCAGCACTTCGATCAACGCTATTTGTCGCATTACATGCCCATAGCCAATTTGCTGGCTTGCATTTGCATAGATTGCTATCATACTGAATGCCTATATTAACTTATTGAAAAAGTTATAAATTAGCTTAAATTAAAGTCACTTTATCACGTCGTGTGGCAAGCTTAATAGAGAAACGTGTCCACAACCAGAACCATTAGGCTAAATGACCACTTTATTATGGTCTATAATTTGCTTACAAAAAAACTATAAATACCAAAGAATTATATTATGTCGCACGCTATTTTTATTTTTGGTGCAGGTGAAGCCGGTAAAGCCGCTTTGAAATACCTGCAAAATGACTTCCAGGTACTGGGCTTTGTTGATAATGACACAACCAAACAGGCTAATAAACTGGCAGGTTTAACAGTGCATGCGCCAGAAGAATTGCTAAAAATGCAATTTGATTATATTTATGTCGCCAGCGAGTTTTTTGAACAAATTGAACGCCAACTACAAACTGAATTAGCAATTAATGTAAATAAAATACGTATCCTCCCTGCACATGCAATCAAAGGAATTCAGCTAGGTAATACAGAAGCCAACCAAAATGCTCTTAAGTTACTTGCGATAGTAACAGAGACATTAAACAAAGATAATGTCGCATATTATGTCGATGCAGGAACTTTGCTCGGTATAGTTCGAGATAATGCGCTTATCCCATGGGATGATGACTTAGATATAGCCATAAATAGCACAGACACAGATAAGTGTTTTCAATCAATTACCTCCCTGCTTGAAAGACTAGAGCTAGAATTTAATACACCTTGGGAGCTCTTTATAAATAAAGCGCGTAATGACTATAACAGTATCCATCAAGGTGATTGCGCTTCATTTAAGTTAAGACCAATCAAAGCTCAGCGCAAACTTGCACAACTTGACGTTTTTATTAAATACGTTGATGAGGAGCTAATGCATTATGTTATTTCATCGCGAGGATTTACTATGCCTAGTTCACACCTTTTAACTACAGAAAAATACCAGTTTAATAATATCACTCTCAACTTACCCTCTAATGCGACAAGTTACTTAGCAACACATTACGGTGACGATTGGCAAACCCCTAAAAAAGACTGGAATTTAAGTATGATCAAAAGTGCAACAGTATTTGAGAGTTAATTAATGAAAACAATACTTACATACGGCACCTTTGATCTTTTTCACATAGGCCATCTCAACTTACTGAAGAAACTAAAAGGTATGGGAGATCATCTTATCGTCGGCGTATCTACTGATGAATTTAATTTAGAAAAAGGCAAACAAAGTATTTATAAATATCAGGATCGTGCCGATATAGTAGCTGCACTTGAATATGTTGACTGTGTAATCCCAGAACATAGCTGGAAACAAAAAGTACAGGATATTCAGAAGTATAATGTTGATGTTTTCGCAATTGGGAATGACTGGCAAGGTAAATTTGACGAATTGAAATCGTATTGCGAAGTTATTTACCTGCCTAGGACTGAAAATATCTCATCAACCGCAGTGAAAGAAAGTATAAACGCACTAAATGCTGCAAAAATTGATGAGTTAAAAACAGCTCTAGATGGCATCAAAGCGATTATTAACACGATTCAGTAAGAAATAGGCTTCTGATGAATTTACACGATTTATATTTAAATAGCGAAATAAGCGCTGAAATTGATCTTATCTTTAAAAATAAAGAGGTTAAGGTCGTATCTTTTGATATTTTTGACACTTTATTAAGACGTAAGTGCGGCGCTCCAACTGATATATTTACGTTGGTTGCAAAAACAGCTATCGAACGAAATATACCAATAAAATCTGATCCTGAAACATTCAGAAATAGTAGAATTTTCTTCGAAAAAAAAGCCCGATTACAAAGCCCCTATCAAGATATCACTCTACCAGAAATTTATGCATGCTCACCTTATACGGAATCAGTTCAATTATCATTAATCGAAATTGAGCATGAAGTTGAAGCAAAATATTTATACCCTGACCCTATCTGTAAAGAAGTTATCCAACATTTGTTTAAATACAATGTCGAATTTATTGCTACATCAGATATGTATTTAAGTAATTCGTTTTTATCAAAACTACTCAGAACCAATTTTCCAGAAGTTAACTTCACTCATATTTTTGTTTCAAGTGAAACTCGCTTAACAAAAGCAAGCGGTGATATGTATTCACATTTATTGGACCAACTTAATATTTCGCAAGAGCAAATAATTCACATAGGCGATAACTTAAAATCAGATGTTATAAATGCTTCAGCTGCAAAAATAAAGTCGCTACATTTTGCTCCGCCACGATGGATTCAGCGTGTCTTATCACGAGAGAAAATCTTCAAAGATTTCTATCCTAACGAGATTAATCAAGCTCGAATTTTCGCAGCAATGCTCGCTCCTAGCTTCTTATCGTTCGAAGAAAAACTAGCATTCCTTATTGGCGCCGTAATACATGGCCCAACGTTGGCAGGATTTGCCAAATGGATTAAAGATCAATGTGAGCATAATGAAATAAGTCACCCCCTATTTCTGATGCGTGAGGGTGAAATATATAAGCATGTTTTTGATTTTTTCTTTCAGGAAGCGGGGGTATTTTCAACAAGAAAGTTTTATGCTTCTCGAAAAGCAACCTACTTACCATCAATAGATCCAAAAGAATTGAGTCGTGACATATCTCAAGTTCTTACAAGAAAAAATTATTGTGTTAAGAATCTACTTACCGACCTCCAACTTCCTTATGAGAAAGATGACTCTTTACAATCAATTCTTGATGAGGAAGTTAATAAAATTTCAAATGATAAGGTTAAAGTTCAACTTATTAATGCATTCTTAGAAAAGCATCGTGAGCAGCTTACACTATCAATAAAGCAAAAACAGACTCTGTTAGACTTGTATATTGAGCAAGTCACAAAAAATGAAGACTATGCTTTTGTAGACTTTGGCGCAGGTGGCACTATTAACCATCAGATTGAAAAATCGACAACAAAGTCCGCAAAACTCAATATTCTTTTTTATACAACGGAACGAGCTTACAACCATGCTAATGAATTAATTTTCATGTCGTTTCTGCCTTTCGTTACATCTACTTTTACTGATGTAATGGCTATTTCTCGAAGCCCAGAAATAGTGGAGTATTTTTTAGTCGGCAAAAACACAACTACTTTAGATTTTACTATTGAAAATGAAAAAGTGGTGCCTATTTGCGCAAAAGATACCTCACCAGAAAAACACAAGCAGCTAGTCACTGCATTTAATTTTGGCGTTGACAGCTACTTATACTTCAGTAAATCATTAAATTTAAATGAACATACTTACAACAACAGACTGGCGGCAGTTACTTCTATTGCACGCCAAGTTAGATTTCCAACTGAAATTGAAGCAAAGTTTTTAGGTAACCTGAAGCATGAAGATAATTTTGGTTCAGAAAGCCAATATTCAATTATCGAACAAAATGAGATCGATGAAATAAGAAATATTGGTTTGAATGAGTTTTGGAGTAATCACTTAACATTCAAAGGACTTTTATCTAAGCGTGTTACTTGGCCTCAAGGTTTAATAACTCGACTTGATCCTCTCTTTTTGTCAAAAAATGTTTTTTTTCACAATGAAACTGAAAGCAAACACCAAGAATCTATAATGACAATCCACGAACAGTTAAAAGAGCTGAAACTAACAGAAGTTGTTGTCTATGGTGCAGGAGAGTTTTTTGATGAACTTGAGTTGCTACTAAAGTCCCTTAGTATAAGAATTGTCCACTTAGTTGATAAAAAAGCAGAATTTGGAAATTATAGCAAACGAGGCTTTAACGTTATAAGCCCTACTCAAGCATCTAACTTGAATTTACCTGTCGTGGTAGCATCTGAATCATTCTTAGATGAAATCCAAAAGCACATTGAAAATCTGAATATAAGTAACGGAGTTATAATTAAATGCTGAACTTCAAGAATGAATTAGAAAAAAGAAAGTTTATATTTCATCCGGAGCAAACTTTAGATTGGCGAGTTAGCAAGAGCTTGGCGGAGTTAGACTGTAGTTTGAAGTCACATATTATATCTGACATAAAAGACTTAAGCCTTCTTATAGCAGAGATCCATGCTTTAGACTTTCAACAAGAACTAATACTTACGTTGGTAAATGAGCACTTAAATACTGCGAAAGAAGAAATTGAGAATGAATTATTTGAACATGGTTTTGTAAGAAGTTATATCGACTATCATTATTACACTTACGATAAGCTTTATGATAATCAGAAGTTTACTTTAGGTAGTTTTCGATTTTTAGGAAACACTCAAGACACGCAAGACTCGTTAATATGGTTGAAAGAGAACCGCGACTTGCATATGGACATGCTTAGGGAGTCTGGCGCCCGCTCAGATGCCCACACCTACCGTTATGTATGGGCATGTAACTTTATACGAGAAGGCGATACTGTCATCGATTGCGCTTCAGGGTTAGGCTATGGTGGCTATTTACTTTCAAACTTATCAAAAGCACAACGTGTTTATGGCTTAGATATTTGCCAAGATAGCGTCAATTATTCGAATACTATTTATGGCAATAGTGAATTATCTTATCAACAATATGATTTAGATCTACTCGATAAATTAAATACTCCTCGCGTAGATACCATAACGTCTTTTGAAACGATTGAGCATCTTAGAAACTATGAGAACTTTTTTAAATTTTGCACTACCAATTTAAAACCTGATGGTCGCTTAGTCCTTAGCGTTCCATATTTATGGGTGGATGAGACAGGTAAAGACCCTAACCCGTTCCATTTTCATGAATTTGATTGGAATAAGTTTAAAACGCTTATTGAAAGCTATGGGTTCATGATTGAAAAAAGATTCGCACAAACCGCGCCTGGCGGATTTAAACTCCTTGATGCTGCAAGAACCTATAGCGAACTATCACCTAGCCAAGGCGAATTTGAAACTGAATGGATTATCGTTGTTGCGACGCCAAATTTAACGAATCCAATGTGGGCAAAAATCAATAGTGATTTAAGCTACGAGAATCCCCAATACTCAAGTAACAACTTACCTTCGTATATTGACTTTGCGAACGGTATGGACTCCCCTTGGCTGCATAGACAGGTTGTTCAAGTTGGCCAACGTATTGAAGACAAAAAATTAAGATCTTCTTATGCGCTCGAACTCCTTAATAGCGATACCTCTTTGCAAAACAGATTGCTACTTAACACTATTATAAGCTATGCAGAAGATGAACATACCCAAAAATGGCTCGATGACAGCTTGGCCTTACTTGATGAAGCTGAAAAGGCAAAACCTTCTGGCTTTACATTAAGGTGGCTAATTTCACTGCGCTTCTCTCTCGGAAGTTACTTCTATAGCACAGGTAACTTTGCAGAAGCTGAAAAACAATTTTGCATTCTTGAAGGCTATAGAATTGATAAGTTTTGCTCACTATTAGTAACCAAAACTGCTCAATCAAGCTTATATTTAGCACTAATTTTATTATCAAGAGGATTGAAAGAGAAAAGCCACTATCACTTAACACTTGCCAAAAATAAGGTTCTAGAAGCGAGTGAGGCAATTTATCATGAACTTAAAAATGGCCGTGATAATAACGCTCCATTCTTATGGACAGAACTTGCAGAAATTATTGACTTGGGTGATAGCATAAACCGCTGTATTCTTGCGCTAGATGGAGCAAATATAGAAAAGAATAAGCTTACGATTGCTAACATATTGAACTCTCGCAGGTTTGGTTTATTCGATCTTTCAGAAAAACTGAAACTACTTAATTCTCGGGTAGACTCTCATCAAGTTGATCAAGTTCTAAGAATTATCGACATTAATTTGATTAAAAAAATAAAACTTATTCAACCAAAGAAAGTAGCTTTTTGGGGAATTTCAGCTTTATCAAACCATTTAGAGAGTTCCTTGAAAGAGTACATTGGTGATAACTACTTCTTCATCGATTCTAATCCTGATAAACATGCTTCGTCACTTACTAAGACTATAATGACACCGCTAGAGGCGTATAAAGAGCATCCAGATTTAATAATCATTTGCTCTATAACATCTGCTGATGCAATTAAGAATCAAATTCCAAAAAATATAAAATCATTAAGTATCTCTATAAGTGAATAATGAGATGAGTTTAGACAAATTAATAGATAGCATTAAAAGTGAATATGATGAGCACGACACCCTTATCTTAAGAAATCACGAATTAAAAAATGAACTAAAAGCAAAATTCTTACCTATTGTAAGTTCTAATTTTGGTGAGAACATATGGGTTGGTGCAAAAAGCAGTCGATTTTTTGACAAAGGTTTAAAACCAAAAGTAATCAGCTACTACACTAAAAATACAAGTTATCAAGACTGTGCAATGGAACTTAAAAGTTCACTTGATACTATTGGGTACGATAATTACCTAATACATGGTGTTGACTCCGCGGGTGATTGGGAAGTCAATTGCAGTTTAAAGCCTGAATTCATTTTAAACACATTAAAAGAAACTAAAGGCCCCGTTCTTTGGGTTGACGCAGATGCAAAAGTAAAAAGAGCTCCATTGATCCCTCATTATGTAGACTTTGGTGTTCATTTATACGATGACTGGGAATTCGCCAGTGGAACTCTTTTTTTCAATTACACCGAAAACGCCATTGAGTTATTAGAAAACTGGACTTTTTTAAGCAAAATAAAGCCCTTGATATGGGATCAAATGTTATTAGATCAGGCTTGGTGTGAAGTTTCGACTTCTTCGCCACTGATCACTTGTTGGTTACCGAATAGTTACACTTATATATTCGATCAAAAAAACTGTATTTCTGCGCCGCACATAATCCATTATCAAGAGTCACGCACGCAAACTAAGAAGAAAAAACCTAACTTTAGTAATAGGCTAGTATCTTCACGTAAAAACAATATAGCTAATGAAGAGAGGTTTGATATTTTGCCTACAGGAACATCAATTGATGACTATACTTGGCCAGACATTATTCTGGACCTCAATATATTAATAGATAGACTTTACAGCATTAAAGGTGGCTCTGGTAAGCGCTTTGAGTTTATTCAAGTCGGTGCTATGGATGGTAAACGATTCGACCCCCTTCACAAGCATATAAAAGCGAAAAATTTAAAAGGAATTCTATTAGAGCCAAATAAAGAGATGTTTGACTTATTGGTAGAAAATTACCGAGCTTATGATCAATTAACACTCATCAATGCTGCAATTCATGATGAAGAAAAAATCATACTCAATAGGATCCCCAGAGATGTAATAGAAAATGAAATCTTACCTGAATGGGCATTAGGAATTTCATCTATATATACAGACAGAAATGCATTAGGGGGAAAGCAAGTAGACAATGAAACCCTCTCGCTAATACAAAAATATATGGTCTCTGAAGAAGTTGATTGTGTCACACTTGAAAGCTTAATTTCTGAATATAACATCTCAGAATTAGATTTACTTCAGATAGATACGGAAGGCCACGATTGGCAAGTGTTATCTTCATTTCCAATTAAAAAAATAAAGCCAATGATTATAAACTTTGAATATTATAATCTACCAAAAGATGAACAATTAGAGGCTCAACAATGGCTTATAGACCATGGTTACGCTTTTACAAAAGACCATAAAGACATCACAGCTACATTATTGAGGCTTCCTAAATGAATCAATTTGAAGTGTACATCTACTTTGCATCAATGGGGCGTTCAGGAAGCACATTAATCGCTAATTACTTTACAAAGCCTGATGCCAAACAGTTTATGTTTGTCGAACCTAATGTATCAGAAAATAATCGCTTTAATGTTAATTTAATAAATCAATTAACCGACTTTTCTTTACAAAATGACCCTAGCTCATTGCCTGAAACGTTAAAATCATTAAAAGGAAAAAACTATAAAATAGGAATAAAAGAAGTAAAGTCTGACATACACTCTCAAGTTAACAAGCTTATCTTTCCTGAAAAAATCGTTGTAACATGCAGAAATATTAAAGATATTTATTTAAGTTTAGTTGAGAAACACAGGCAACAAAATGTGCCTTTAAACGAAGATTGGTCTTACGAATATTGCTTAAGAGAATCAAAGTATATATTAGGTTTTTGCGAAAAGAATAGCTGTTCTAAAATCATTCGATACGAAGACTTTATTGATTCTTATGATTACAGAAGTGAGCTTTGCCAGCTACTAGAACTTGAAGGGGAAGGTGTTGTAGATAGAAATTTTGACATCTACAACAGGACATTTGAACAGGAATTATTTAAAGGTGAAATAAGAAAACGTGACAAGCCTTACAGGCATATTGTTCAAAAAGATATCCAACAAGCTGAAAAGCTTTCTGAAGAGTGCCAAGCTTACCAAGCTTATTTTGATTACGTGTAATAATACATTAGCTTATCTAACCAACGTCTAGGCGTTGGTTAGATAATCTTAGTACCCATATAAGTTAAGTAACTCATGACAATTAGCTTCTATTTCTGCTCTTTCTTCATTTGTTATATATTTGAGAAGTAGCTTGTCATTCTCAATGTATGAGTTGAGGCTTACAATTTCTTCTTCTGCTGTTTTAACTATATCTTCATCTAATAAATTCGCTATCTCAGTATTAATGATTGATGGACTGAGAATAAAATCTTCAAATTTAATTACCACCATGCTCTTCAAGGTAAGATTAAATTTATAGTTATAATAAGAACAAAAGTTAGCTAAAGCAGATTGACCACTTGAAATTATAGACCTAAATTTCTTATCCTTGAATGCTTTAACCATTGACATTAGCTTGCTAGTAATTTCTAGCTCTAAATCTTTGCTATTGATATAGTATTTTTTCATTTCAGCATACATAAGCACAGGATTTCTTATAAAAACAACCCCCTTCTCGTTGCCAATAAAATCAGATAGCAGATTATTAAAAATGATAATGTCATTTTTCTGAAAACCTAACTCGCTGATCAGAGGATCGGCAGTATAAGCTTCTATGCATTCAGACGATGAAAATGATTTAACAAGCTTCCTAGAAGCAACTGGCTCATCAACTAAATTTCGACCTACAAATTTAAAGCTTGAGTCAAGCTTAGATAAATATTGATATAAAACATCTACAGCAGTATATGCAGAACTATATACTTGTAACACTTTTAAAGGATTGCCTTGTTTCAAAAGCGTAGGACTCTTAGAAGCAAAGCTCCAGTCACATTTTTTATTACATGATACTGGAAAGTCACTTCTTATATCACTTAAGTAAGATAACCATATCTTATTTAAGCCATTATAAATCTCTATATTATTTTCTTCCTCATTCAAGCTATAGAGCACAGATTGCATTGGTGTATGGAAATATAATAATGAGCCTTTTAAAATGTTGAAGTAAAATCGATTAACCGTGTCTTTATATGAGTATATATACCTTGACTGTCTCATCAAGTTATCAGCAGCCTCTTTAACGGTGAGCACACTTTCACTAGCTATTGATATTAAGTGACTTATAATTTCATCAAAAACTGTTTTAATTCTCTCAACATGTGAATTTGAAGGTATATTTATCTGCGAGAATAAGCCTTTAACGAAGTCTACTTCTTCAATTTTATTAACACTATAACCTAGCTCAATTAGCTCATCACTGTGAACAGGAGTAGCACCATTGATTGATAACCCATCTCCAACATTTTTAACATCGCATTTTGGAAACAAACTTATTAATAGCTCTAATTGATTATTAGACATCTTAAATGTGCTATTAGTCTTAATTAATTTATTGAAGTTTCCAATAACTGAATCTGAGTCTAAATCCAACTCTTCGTAATCAAACTTACCTTTATGTAAATCATTATAAACACTTAATTGCGAGTGAATAAGCCCTTCATTGACACTCCCATTATCAACACCAAATAAATATATATCCTTGAAGCCAAAGCTCAAAGCAAAGGATAAAGCTGTATTTGCGACAAGAGGATTCGAATGCGGTATAAATGGCAGCCCTTTTTCATTCTTAACATAGTGCTGAAGATTAATATAGTCAGAGCCGGCTTCGTTACCTTTAAGAGCCAAACCTGACCACTTATATAAATCGACTGTATCTGGATAAACAGTATTAACAGATAATAAATTAACTTTTTTATACTCTTCAACAGTTAGCATGTCTAACAAAGCTTCATAATTGCGCAGCGGCCTCTCCACTAATACATGAAAATCCGCATTTACACCGGCCTTAACTAATGAGCCAAGCGCAGTCCCGCATGCAAAAATAATTGCTTTATCTTGATTTCGCTTAATGTACTCTATTGAGTCATCTAGAGAAGGGCCATTTCCTATTATGAATACTGGAGGATTGGTTCCATTTCGTTTTATTTTACCTAAATCTTGATTGAAAAAATTTTCATTGTTTTGCGCATGAATCAAAGAGTGCGCAAAGCCAGTAATTGCATCATTATAGAAACCAAAACCGAACTGAAAACGAAAATAATTTGAGTAAAAATTCTGCGCCAATTTTGATAACTTATCATCTTGATAGTGCTGAAAACAAAAACTATTTACTATACAGAAAGCACCAATATCTTCTGCTATAGTACTGAGATCCTCCGCTAATTCCTGCTCGCTAGCTCCTAGCAGTAAAAATAAGCACCCTTTTTCGTCATCAATCCTTTGAATTAACTTAGACCAATCTATGCAAAATAAACTAGCAAAGAAGACTTCAAAATCTGGTTCAATGATAAATATATAAGAAAACTCAACACGCTCTATCAAGCTTTCAACAGCATAACCTAACCCTAAACCAAAGATCATTGCAGAAGGAAATGATCCCTTAATCTCACTTAAGCTATCTGATTGCTCGTATAAACCAATCTTCCTGATATATTCGACTAATTTTTGCATGTATTGAATATGCAAGCGTTCATCGAAGTTTAATAAGTCTACTTTTGTATATTCAGTTTTAGCAATGGTTGGGTTCGTTAGTGCCGCATTCACTTGTCTATTGACTTGCTGATAAGGATCTTCACCATATAGCGGAGCTTCTTTTCCTTTTGGCACAAAATTGCCATGACCAGACTTAGTCACATGAAGGCAAAAATCTTCTCTCGGTTGAAACTCCTGGATCGCTTTAAATACATCTGGGTAGTATTGTTCAAAGGCTGCGAGGTTTTTAGAAAATCGTTCATTAGCTTCAATAGCAAACTTTTGCTCTCGTAGCTCATGTGCTTGAGCTTCAGCTAATTTTTGCTCGAGTTGCTTAAATTCTTCGTTAAAATTTTCTGGGAGGGTCATAAAAATATGCCTATTTCAGTTGGTTATAGATCCCAACCTTTTTTTTATTTTTTACAAGTGTAGATAATTCTTGCTTAGTTTGCTCTTTCTTTTCAGCTGTGTCTTTACAGAGCTTTATCAAACGAGAGTTAATAGAAGTGAGCACTTCTTTTTGCTGTTCAGTGATAGGGTCTTCCGAATCGAAAATAGACTTTAAGCTAGTGGTAAGCTGCTGAATACGAGAGCTAGATTCATTAATATCTAGCTCATTTAAGTGTTTTTCTAGTTCAGATAGAGTTAACTCAATTTGCTCTAATTTAGCTTGCATGAGCACTGTTTTCAGCGAAAGTTTGATTGCGTATATCAACAGGAATTGCATCCCATGCAGATTTGATTTCTTTTAACAAACCAGAAACTTCGTCAACGATAGAAGTATCATTTTGAATACTTGCGTCGATAAGCCTGTCAATCATGTAAGAATAAAGCGAGTAAAGATTTTCAGTTACTTCACCGCCTACTTCAAAATCTAAACAGCCTCTAAGCGCTTCTAAAATTGCGGATGCTTTAGATAAATGCTCGCTTTTAGCTTCTAAGTGCTTCTTGTCGATTGCTACTTTTGCTAAGACCATCTTTTCAATTGCACCTGACATAAGCATCTGAATAATTTCGTATCTGTCTGCGCCGGCGACTCGCGTCTTTAGCGCTTCTTTTTGATAGTTTTTTACTCTGGCGTTATACATAGTTCACCTTTGGTCTTAAATAATAAATTTAAATTCGCTTATTTAGGTTTCGAAAAGCCTGGTAAGCTTGAAAGCTGGGCACTTAAATACGTTTGAGTAGATTGCATTTGCGCAAGCAAAACATCTAAACCAGCATACTGCTCTCTTAACCTAGCTTCTAAAGACTCCATACGGTATTCGTGATTAATCACATCATCCTCTAAATCATCTAATTGTGAATTTAATGAATCTTCTCGCTGCTTCATAATGCCTTTAGAATCAACATAATTGTCTAAAAGAGATTCTAACTGCTTAGCGATACCGTTTTCACCTGCAAAAGCCTTGCCAATATCATCGTAGTTCTCATCCATTGCCTCATTCAAACTACGAACTAAGGTAGACTTTTCTAGATATCCATCTTTATCTACGCCTAAGCCAATATCAAAAATGCTAGTAAACGGACCAGCGTCTGTTATCTCTGTAGATAAAGCATTAACTAATTGAGAATCAAATGAACGTATTGTTGAATCACCATTAAGAGGTTTTCCAACACGAGTCTGAAAACCTATTTGACCAATTAAATTGTTATAATTTTTTATAAATTCATCGACGAGCTTAGTTACACTGTCTCTGTCAACTTCAACAGAAAGCTTAGCTGTTTCATTGTCAACACTCTGACGCTTAGCGACGATAGTCATATCTTGAACAGCATCTTTAAATGTATTGGTATCACTAACGATAGAAATACCATCCACTTTGATCATCGCACTTTTGGCTTCATCACCTGCAGCAATAGCAATACCACCAGCACTCACACCATCGTTAGCAAGCGTTGAAACATTATCTAATTCTGCGGTGTCATTAGTAATAACTAAGTCATTACCTGCACCTGACACATTTGATGTAAGTACTAATTTTGATTCAGTGCCCGTATTGATAATATTTGCTGTTACACCAAAGTTATCGTCAGAATCATTGATTGCATCACGTAAGTCAGCAAGCGTTGCTCCTGCATCAAGGGTTAAGTCAAAGCTTTTATCACCCGCTGCGAAAGACAAAGTACCGCCCGATGCGGTCACTACATCATCTGTTGAGGTAAATAGACCTGCATTCGAGGTAGCACGGCTACCCTGAGCCAGCCCAACAACTTCAATGTTAAAATCCCCTGGAGTTATTTTAGATGTCGTTGTAACTGAAATTAAATCACCATCATCACTGGTCGGTTGCTTAATATTCGCAATACGCTTATTGAAGTTATCGATATCTGCTAGTTTTTCTATGGTGTCTTGCAGTTTAGACATTGCAGATTTTACTTCTCCTAACGAAGATAGCTCAACCTGTAACGTTTCTTCTTTTTTTGCAAACGCAGCTAATTTAGGGGTATTCTCAGCTGCAAGTGATGCACTGATTATGCTCTCTAGATCAAGACCAGAGCCAACCCCTGCAGATGTTATTAATGCCATTGTAATACTCCTAAATACTAACTTTATGCAGTTCTATCGAACAACAAACCTTTATTGCTCAATTTATCGGCAAACTCTTCTAAAGCTTTAGCAACTTCACGAAATTCTTCCGTTGGAATCTCCCGAATAACTTCATCGTTTTCTCTATCTAAAACTTTTATTATTGGCGGATCACCTTTCTCATCAAATTCAAAAATTAAATTTGTTGAAGTAACTGGAATAAAGTCATTCAATTTATCCAAATTCTGCTTAACTTCAGCAATCAGATCTTTTTTGTCTTTTTGCTCAGCTTTACTTGCCTTCTCGATATCGATTGGTTCCCTTCCAGCAACTTCTGTGCCTTTTAGTAACTTAGCATCGTTAAGTTCTGTTTTTACACTGCCGCTAGCACTTGTTGGAAGGTTTTCACTCGACCTTTGAGTTGAATTAAGATCTATCATCGTAATACCTCAAAATTTTTACTCTTAAAGATTATAAGCCACTTCAGGAAAAAATGCCTAAGTCCAAAGTGGCTTATAAATCAAGTATATTAACCAAGTAGCGACAGAGCTACCTGAGGTCGTTGATTTGCTTGACTTAAAATTGATTGGCTAGCTTGTTGTAAAATTTGCATCTTAGTTAAGTTCGCTGTTTCTTGCGCAAAGTCTGTATCTTGAATACGTGATTTCGCAGCACTAAGGTTCTCAGCAATATTCGATTGGTTACGAATTGTTGATTGGAAACGGTTTTGTACCGCACCTAGTTCTGCACGTTTCTTGTCTACTACCGCAATCATTGCGTCCATACCTGCCATAACAGCTTGCGCATTAGCTTGAGTTGACACAGAAATACCATCCGCAGTGAAAACATCAGCAAAACTTGTAGCGTCAGGAGCAGAACCTATACTAGCATTAATAGTATTTGTTACAGACTCTAAAGTTGCTCCCGAAACCGCACTAGCAGCACTTGCAATCCCGGACATTGTAAACCCACCATTAGCTGTAATACTATTATTACCTTTTGCAGCTGTGGTTGAATTACCGATTGTTTCCATACTGAAACTAATATTCTGTACTGCATCAGCCCCTACTTGGAAGTTAGCTGAGTAAGTTCCATCAAGAAGATTTTGACCACCAAATGTTGTATCTTCTGCGACACGGTTAACTTCTTCAGATAAAGAGCGAATCTCATCTTGAATCGCTAAACGATCTTCATCTGTATTTGTACCATTCGATGCTTGTTGCGCAAGAGTACGCATTCTTTGGAACATTGACGTTACTTCGTCAAGTGCACCCTCAGCTGTTTGCGCAAGTGAAATACCATCGTTAGCATTTCGGTTACCTTGATTTAAACCATTAACTTGGCTAGTTAAACGGTTAGCAATCTGCATACCTGCAGCATCATCTTTTGCACTGTTAATGCGTAAACCTGAAGATAAACGCTGAAAAGATGTATCAAGTGAATTGCCAGATTTCATTAACTGGCGTTGTGCGTTCAATGAACTCACATTAGTGTTTACGTATAAAGCCATATTAGCCTCCGCTTTATCATTTTATAGTTAAACAGCGGGATACCCCTACCCTGCTATTTAACCGACTTAGAGTCCTAGGTTTATAGTTCTCTAACTCGTTTATCGTCTGATAAAGCGAAAGCTTTAGCTTTATTTGTAAATTTTTTAAATTATTTTTAAATTTAACCTTGCAACAAGCTTAAAGCCGCTTGAGGTCGTTGATTTGCTTGACCTAAGATGGTTTGGCTAGCTTGTTGTAAAATTTGGTTTTTCGTTAGTGCTGCCGTTTCTGCTGCAAAATCAGCATCTTTAATCCGTGATTTTGCGGCACTTAAGTTTTCAGCAATGTTAGATTGGTTACGAATCGTAGATTGAAAACGATTTTGTACTGCACCAAGTTCTGCACGCTTTTTATCTACTACCGCAATCATTGCGTCCATACCTGCCATAACAGCTTGCGCATTAGCTTGAGTTGAAACACTTATTCCATCTGCGGTAAAAACATCAGCAAAACTTGTCGCGTCAGGAGTAGAGCCTATACTGCCATTAATAGTATTTGTTACAGAGTCTAAAGTTGCACCTGAAACTGCACTAGCAGCACTTGCAATCCCTGACAATGTAAACCCACCATTAGCGGTAATACTATTATTACCTTTTGCTGCAGTTGTTGAATTACCAATTGTTTCCATACTAAAACTAATATTCTGAACCGCATCAGCGCCGACTTGGAAGTTAGCCGAGTAAGTACCATCAAGAAGATTTTGACCACCAAAGGTAGTATCTGAAGCAATTCGGTTTACTTCTGCTGATAACTGACGAATTTCTTCTTGGATCGCTAAACGATCTTCATCGGTATTTGAACCATTGGCAGCTTGTTGCGATAGTGTTCTGATTCGCTGAAAACTCGAAGTTATTTCATCCAGCGCACCTTCAGCTGTTTGCGCAAGTGAAATACCGTCATTGGCATTTCGGTTACCCTGATTTAGACCAAGAATTTGTGACTGTAAGCGGTCAGAAATTTGTAAACCGGCAGCATCATCAGCCGCACTGTTAATACGTAGGCCTGATGAAAGACGCTTAAACGAAGTATCTAAATCACCACCAGTTCTCTCTAGTTGTCTTTGTGCATTTAGTGCACTCACGTTAGTATTTACATATAAAGCCATAATTTACTCTCTTCTTATCTGTCAAAGTAAAGTCACTTTTAAAAAGTGAACTTGACAAAGTGACCCTTACAACGGCAATTCTAAGTCGCCTAGGGCAAAAAACTGCCACTTTGCTGATTAGTTGATTAACTTAAAAGAATTAGAGCAATTAATAGGCCAACTATTAACTAAACACTAAAGAATGAGAAAAGGCTCCTATAATAGGAGCCTTGAAAGAGATAAGTTGAGAGTGGGTTAAATCAACACAAACTATGGCACAGTCTGTGCTTAGTATTTTATGTTCTTACAAATGTTAGAACACTACTGTCAGGATTTTGAGCGCCTCCGCTTTATAATCCGATCTTAGCGCCTTTGTTAATACCCCATTAGACAAAGGCGCTTTTCTTTTGAGTCAAAGTTTTGACTTCACTTTAACTCAAGTTTCCAACTATTAACCTAGTAAGCTTAATGCAGCTTGAGGACGTTGATTAGCTTGGCTCAAGATTGTTTGGCTGGCTTGTTGTAAGATTTGCATCTTAGTTAAGTTCGCTGTTTCTTGAGCAAAGTCAGTATCTTTGATACGTGATTTCGCAGCACTAAGGTTCTCAGCAATATTCGATTGGTTACGAATTGTTGATTGGAAACGGTTTTGTACCGCACCTAGTTCTGCACGTTTCTTGTCTACTACCGCAATCATTGCGTCCATACCTGCCAAAACAGCTTGCGCATTAGCTTGAGTTGACACAGAAATACCATCCGCTGTAAAAACATCAGCAAAACTTGTAGCGTCAGGAGCAGAACCTATACTGGCATTAATAGTATTTGTTACAGAGTCTAAAGTTGCCCCTGAAACCGCACTAGCAGCACTTGCAATCCCTGACATTGTAAACCCACCATTAGCTGTAATACTATTATTACCTTTTGCAGCTGTGGTTGAATTACCGATTGTTTCCATACTGAAACTAATATTTTGTACTGCATCAGCCCCTACTTGAAAGTTAGCAGAGTAAGTGCCATCAAGAAGGTTCTGACCACCAAATGTAGTATCCGCAGCAACACGGTTTACTTCTGAGGAAAGTGAACGAATCTCATCTTGAATTGCTAAGCGGTCTTCATCTGTGTTTGAACCATTCGCTGCTTGTTGTGAAAGCGTTCGCATGCGTTGAAACATCGCTGTTACTTCGTCAAGCGCACCTTCAGCTGTTTGTGCTAGTGAGATACCATCATTCGCGTTACGGTTACCTTGGTTAAGGCCGTTAATTTGTGATGTTAAACGGTCTGAAATTTGTAGACCTGCCGCATCGTCAGCTGCGCTGTTGATTCGCATGCCTGATGATAAACGCTTGAATGATGTATCAAGTGAGTTGCCAGAATTCATTAATTGTCTTTGTGCGTTTAATGAACTAACATTTGTATTTACATAAAGTGCCATGATATTTCTCCCGAAGTAAACTTATCATTTACTCTCAAACTTACTCAAATTAAGCGGTAACTGTTATTTGCTACGCTGCTTGGTTAATTAAGTTATCGGTCCGGTCAAAAAATCCTTTAGCGAATTTTTAAACAATTTTTCATTTTTTATTTAAACCGTTGTTTTTAAATAAAAATTAATTTTAAAAATCTTTATCAATCATTTTAGAGTAGCTAAAAAATAGTTTTAGATATGTATTTTAGACGTTTAAAACTTTATAAATATTTCGCTCAAAAGGCTCTTTGGTAGGTAATTTAAAGCAGGTTTTAAAGGTTAAGCCCAAAAAATGAGCTTAACCTAGATTAATTATAGATAATCAAACAAAGAAAGATTGGCTAAACGACCAAATGTGGCCTGCGATGCCTGCAGTGCAGTCTCTTGTTTAGTTAGCTCTGTAATTGCTTCAGCCATATCAAGCTCAACTAACTCGGCTTTTGCAGCTTTGTTGTTAATATCAAGGTCGCTATTAGACTCTTCAATTTTCTTTGCTGTGTTTAAACGGCCACCTAAGCCAGCCTGAACAAGAGAAACCTGATTTTTGGCATTATCAAGTTGTACAATGGCATCCGCTAAAACCTGATCAAACTCATCTTGAGTTAAATTAGGATTTGTGAGTCCTGCAATCAGATCGTCCAAAGTATTTAACGCATTTTCTTTTTGTGGCGCTTCAAGGTCTACGTCGATTTGGCCGTTTGCAACAGGCGAAACAGAAATTTCCATACCTTGATATTCGATTTTACCGTTTTCAAAGCTGCCGCTGCCAATTGTTACACCCGCTTGCTGTACCACGTAAGTATTTGGTGTACCTGTGGTGGTAATAAAGCTTAATGTATTTGCATTCGCTGCTGCAGCCGGATCAGCATTGTAGTTAGATTTATGGAAGCTATCAAAATCGCCCTGCTCTGTGACATAAATTTTAGAACTTGTGATACCGCCTGACACAGTGCCGTTATTTGACGCTACATTTAAACGGGCATTTACTTTTTCGAACGTATCAAAACCATTGTCACTTGATTTAATTTCTACACCTTCAGCTACTTTGATTTTGTGCTGACCTTGGTCACCACCGTATTCGTAACGACCTGATGCACTGTCATAGCTATAAGTAGGCGTGTTATCTTGGTAACCAGAAAAGATATATTTTCCGTCTTCCGTTTTTGCATTCATTAAATCAAGCACCGTACTTTGCAATGCTTTAACTTCTTCAGCAATACCTTCACGGTCGATATCACTATAAGCACCATTACCTGCTTGAATAGATAATGTATAAGCAGATTCAAGTGCGCCTTTGATGTTTTGCAGCACACTTTCTTCCGTCGTTAAACGACTATTCAGCATAGTGATATTTTTTGTGAACTGTTCATTACCTTGAATGCGGTCGCTATAAAGTAACGCACGTGCAGTTGCTGAAGGATCATCCGCAGCAGTTAATACGCGCTTTTGGGTATTAACCTGCTCTTGTGCTTTATTAACATTTTGCTGTGAGTTAAGAATAGAATTAAGGTTATTCTTATACATCATGTTATTTGAAATACGCATAATTACCTCGCCGCACTTAATAAGGTGTCAAAAATAGTACGTGCTGTTGCAAGTACCTGCGCTGATGCCGCATAAGACTGCTGAAAACGAAGCAGGTTTGCCGCTTCTTCATCAAGGTTTACACCAGATAATGACTCGTACCAAGCTTCAGATTGATCAGCCAATGCGGTAAAGGCCGCACCATTGGTTTGCGCCTGACTCGTAACAACACCAATATCAGTGACAATGCCAGAGTATGCTTGGTTGAATGTTTTATGATTATCAGCGGTGCTGCTTGCTTCAACATTTTGACGCACTAAGTCGCCAGTTTGTAAGCCTGCCAGTAATAAACCATTACGATTATCATCAAAACCACCTGTGTTAAATTCAAGCGTAAAGGTATCGCCGGTAGCAGGTGTGCCTTCTATGTTAAAATCAAAACCGTAGCTGTCATATGGCGCCCCTGCTTGCGCAAGAATATTCTCTGCCGGAGGTGTGATTGTAAAGGTGCTAGTACCGTTACCATCTGTGATTTGATACTCGTTAGCATTCGCCGTTTTTACTAATGTTATATCGCTATTGGCCAAACTAGGTGGAGGCCCCACTGTAATACCCGTCGAGTTTGCTATGTCAGTAACCGTACCCGGCGAAATATTGGCGTCACCGGTATTGTTTATATCATTTTGAGTACGTATGGGCGAAGCAAGCGCTAAGTCTTCAGGACGCTCAGTTGCAAGCTCTAACGTTGTTGCAGCTTGTGAGTTAAGCTTCACCATAAATTGGTCACCGGCATTTGCTGTGCCTGATACATTAAGCTGTAAACCAAACGCTTCACCGCCTGTGATGGTTGATGAATCAATCACCCCTGCCGTCACATTCGCTGTTGACGCTGTGCCAATTGGCTCACCTTTATTATCAATAGCTTGAATTTCGACAGTGGTAGCACTGGTATAGGTGACAATAAAATCACTTGCTGGCAATTCGCTGCCTTTACCTGGTTCAACCGTTGCCGTCATGGTTGATGAACCGGTATTGGCTTGGTAGCTAAATGCATCAACGGTTGGAATAGCGAATATATCACCACCAATTTCACCATTGGCGTCCATACCTAGGCGGTTTTGCTGATTAAATGCATCTGCCAGCGCTAACCCCATTTGACCAAGTTGATTCTGGGCAGGGACTAAAATGTCATCACGAAAAGCAAGCAGCCCACCAATTTTGCCTTTTAATTTACTTACATCAACTTCAAGCGGCACGGCTTTGCCACCATTGACGTCGAGCTTTAACTCTTTAAAGTTTGGATCGGGGTCGCCACTAAATGAAAACAGGTTAAATGTACCGCTTTGCATAACAAGTGCTTGACCTGAGCCTAAATACACTTGTTTTTCGCCGTTATTACCATCAAGTGTTTCAATATCTATCAACTCAGATAAATCACGAATTGCTTTATCACGCTCATTGTATAAACCACTAGAGACTGACTCACGATCAGTACCATGAACCGCCGCAATTTTAGTATTCAAATCACTAATATTTTGGATAAGGTTATTCGCCTCATCTGAGAAGATTTCTAATTGTTCATTCACAACCGCTTTTTGATCAACCACGATGCTCGATAACCTATCCATCTGATCAATCAAGTTCTGTGCATCAGTCATTACTAGTGAACGAGCGACTCTTGACGAAGGCTGATTTAAGCTTTCTTGTACGTTGTTAAAAAACGAGTTGATACTGGTCGATAAACTATTTGATTCTTCTGAAAACAGGCTATCTACTCGGCTTGCTTCAGTTACAAACTGATCAAAAAATGCCTTATTTGAGGTATCACGATTTAATTGCTTTTGGGCAAACTCATTTAACAAGCGATACGTTTCGCCACGACCCACTTGGTTGTCGATCATGGTTGTGAACTCAGTGCGTTCACGCACATAGCCTTCAGTATTCACATTCGCTATGTTTTTACTGGTGGTTTGTAAAAGCTCAGAATTCGCTCTTACACCGGCATTAGCAATGTCATATAAGCTAAATGACATGAGGGTTTACTCCTTAACGTACCAATGAAGCAGCGACACTTTGAAGCTCAACACGCTTCAGCACCTGCTTTATTTTATCGGCATAATTTGGATCAGTTGCATAGCCTGCTTTTTGTAACGAATCTAAAAAGGCAGCAGGTTCTGCAGTGTTTTTTAGTGCTTCTTCGTAACGCGGGTTTTCATTTAAGAAGTCAACGAAGTCATTCACACTGTCTTTAATTGATTGATATGCGCGGAAACTTGCTTGTTTTTTAACAGGCACGCCTTGTTCAAACTCAAGGGTAAGCTTACTTGCTTTATCACCTTGCCAACGCTGATCTGATTTAATATTGAATAAGTTGTTACTGCTTGTACCATCCGCTTTGCTGATGATGTGTTTACCCCAACCCGTTTCAAGTGCGGCTTGAGCAACCATAACCGCCGGATTCAGGCCAATCTTTTGTGCAGCATTTTTGGCATGTTCCCAGATAGAACTAATAAACGATTCAGCATCGTCAAAACGATTATTAGCCTGCTCATTTAGCTCAGTATCTGTAACCGATTTAGTTTGAGCATTAGCATCATCTTGCCCTCTTGCTCGTTTATCACTATCAAACTCAGTCGTCGTTCTTAGTACTGAGCCTGGGGTAAACTGTTTACCGTCTGGTGATAACTGCTGAACGATTAAATCAGCTAAGCCTAGCGAGCCATTCGACGACAACTCGACTGAAAGCTGTTGGTCATGCATTTCTTCAAAGAACTTCACGCCACTTGAATTAAATGGGCTATCTTTATCTTCGAATGCCTCATTGGCTTTACGCATACTTTTAAGCAGCATTTGCGTAAAGATAGATTCGAATTGTGCCGCCGCTTTTTTCAGCGCCTCTTTGGACGCATCGCTAGAGGCATCACTTTTCAGGGCACTTTGACGTAGTGAGTCTAAGTTACCTAAATCAAAAAAGTTTTGCTTGTCGAGATGATTAGTATCCATCAGCTTTTTGACACAATAGTTAATAATGCAAATTAAAATGCAAAAATTGCGCCAATAAAAATCTTTAGAAATGAATAGCTAATAAGTGATATTGGTTTTGACTAACTTTAAAACAATAGTTTTAGCTAATGCTTGAAGAGTGAAAGATATAAAAAGTGCTAAAAGATATGAAAACAAAAAACGCGCCCTAGAGCGCGTTTTAATTTAAATGATAACCAGTTGCCCGTTTATCGCCCCCGCTTCTTTTAAAGCTTCAAGTATTGCCATTAAGTCACCCGGTGCAGCCCCAACCTCATTGATTGCGCGTACGAGATCATCAAGATTAACACCTGGATTAAATACAAAAGCACGTGAGTCATCTTCATTCACATCAATAATGCTTTGATTGGTAACTGTGGTTTCACCCTCACTTAACGCATTTGGCTGCGATACATTTTGCTGCTCAGCGATTGTCACCGTTAATCCACCATGCGTAATAGCCGCAGGCTGTAGCTTCACGTTTTTGCCAATCACAATGGTACCGGTACGAGAGTTAACGATAATTTTCGCTGCTGTGTCTGCAGGTTTAAACTCTAAGTTTTCAAGAGTAGACAAATAAGCAACACGTTGAGACGCATCTCGCGGTGCTAACACGCGTACTGAGGCTGCATCGATTGCCTGTGCACTATCAGGGCCCACTAAATCGTTAATGGTTTGCTCTAAGCGCTTTGCTGTTGTGAAATCTGGACGATTTAAATTAAAAGTAATGTAATCGCCTTGCATAAACGGGCTTTTAATAGCACGTTCTACAATTGCACCATTTGGAATACGACCTACTGTTGGTGTGTTAATAATAACTCGGCTACCATCAGCACCTTCAGCACCTAGACCGCCCACAACTAAGCTACCTTGTGCAATCGCATAAGTATTGCCATCAACCCCTTTTAAGAAGGTTTGTAATAAAGTACCGCCACGTAAACTGCCCGCACTACCTATAGACGAAACCGTAATATCAATAGTTTGCCCAGGCTTTCTAAACGCTGGAAGCTCGGCGTGCACAGCCACCGCTGCGACATTCTTTATTTTCGGTTTTAAGCTATCAGGTAAAGTGATACCAAAGCCATTTAGCATGGCTTTAAAACTTTGTTGTGTGAACCGGCTTTGCTCACCTGTGCCTGGCAAACCAACAACAAGGCCATAGCCTACCAACTGGTTAGAGCGTACACCCTCAACCATAGACACATCTTTAACTCGCTCAGCTTGAGCAGAAAACTGTAGGCTGATTAAGCAAAGAGCAATAATGTATTTAAACCCATTCATGACTTTGTTCCTCTAAAATGGGAAAAGCGAACTGCTAAAGAATCGAGAAAGCCAGCCAGCACTTTGTGTTTCTTGCATTTGCCCTTTACCAGAATATTGTATACGTGCATTCGCTATACGGTTTGACGTGACTGTATTACTTGCTGAGACATCTTCTGGACGAACTAACCCTTCCAAACGAATAAACTCTTCACCGGTATTTAGCGTGAGCCATTTTTCACCACGGATCACTAAGTTTCCATTAGGTAAAACGCGCATCACATTGACAGAGATATCACCAAATAGACTATTCGATTGATTCGACTTTGAGTCACCTTTAAATGATGACCCTGAACCAATGCCAAATTGAATGCTGTCACCACCAATGTTAACCGGATTTCCACCTAACCCAATTACAGGGTCTAAGTTAGCATCTGTTTCTTTATCGGTTTCGGTTTTTGCTGCTTTAGTTGCTTGCGTTGACTCTTGCAATTTAACAGTGATGATATCGCCAGCACGCAGTGCCTTTTTATCAGAGTACAAATCGTTTGATGTATAGCTATCAAACAAAGACCCTGTTGGCACCATTTGTTCTGTTGTAGGCTCTGGGTACATAGGCGCATAGTAAGGGTCATCCTGAACCACATGATGATTTTGCGTTGTTATACAACCACCCAGCATAAAAGCTGCTGATGTGACTAAGATAAGATTACGCATGCTGCCTCCTACGACTTATAACTGTTGATTGATGTAACTAAGCATTTCATCCACTGCTGAAATCACTTTTGAATTCATTTCATAAATTCGTTGCGTTTCAATCAGATTAACCAGCTCTTCTGTTACATTTACATTTGACGTTTCAAGCGAACCTTGTACCACAGTACCTAAACCATCAATCCCCGGATTACCTTGCACTGGTGCGCCACTTACAGCTGTTTCTGTGTATAAGTTTTGCCCCATTGGCTCAAGACCCGATGGATTGATGAAGTCTGTTATAGTGAGCTGACCAATTACCACATTTTCTGCCTGACCTGCTACACGAACAGATACTTCGCCATCTTGTGACACCGTAATTGATTGCGCATCATTTGGCACATTCATTTCAGGTTGCAACGGGAAACCCGCACCTGAAGTTACGATACGACCGTCTTCATCTGTCGTAAATTGACCATTACGTGAGTAAGCAATATTGCCGTCAGGTAGCTGTACTTCAAAAAAACCTGGGCCTGAAATCATCCAGTCCAGTGAGTTTTCGGTCGTTAACATATTACCTTGCGAAAAGTTCTTTTGGTTTGCTACAACCTTAGCGCCAGCGCCAAGCATTAAACCTGATGGCATTTCAGTATCTTGAGACGAACGACCACCTGGTTGATTAATGTTTTGATATAGTAAATCTTCAAATACGGCGCGGCTTTTTTTGTAACCGACCGTGCTGGCATTCGCGAGATTATTTGAGATCACCGAAATATCGGTTTGCTGGGCGTCAAGCCCGGTTTTACTGATCCACAATGCTGGATTCATAACTCTACCCTCTCAGTCATCTTAAACAATGCGTAACAGCTGATCTTGACGCTCATCAAGCTCTTCGGCTGTTTTCATCAATTTAACTTGTAATTCAAATTGGCGTTGGTTGCTGATCATGTCGACCATTTCATGGACTGGATTAACGTTCGACATTTCAAGCGTACCTGACAGTACTTTTACATTGGGTGAAATATCACAGAACCCACAAAGATCATTGACCAACATATCTTCTTTTGGTCTAAATAAACCGTCATTACCTTTTTCAAGCTGAGTGTTATCAGCTTCGATCACTTTTAAGCGGTCAACCACTTCTAAAAAGTTGGCAGGTGCACCTTGCGGGCGCACTTGGATCGCGCCATCTTCGCTAAACTCAACCTTCTCAATTGGCAAAGGCAAGATAATAGGCCCGCCCTCGCCAATAACTTGACGGCCATGGCTGGTGATCAATGCGCCGTCAGGTGTGATGTTTAGTGTGCCTGTTTTGGTATAAGCTTCGTTACCTGATGCATCTTGCACACTGAGCCAACCACGGTCGCTCATGGCAATATCAAGCTCTCGGCCTGTCTCAACGAATCCACCCGATTCCATATTTGAACCAGGACGCTCTTGCATCGCAAACACACGTGATGGCAAGCCTTCACCAAAAGCCTGCATGGAACGCGCTTGTGCAAAATCAGCTTTAAAGCCAGTGGTGTTAGCATTAGCAAGGTTGTTAGCCTTTAACTCAAGACCACGCAAGCTTTGCTTAGCACCAGACATGGCAATGTAGACCATTTTGTCCATAACATTGACTCACTAAAAATACGATAACTAAAGAAATGCAATAAAAGTGCCAAAGTAAAATTGACGCATAAATAGGATGGTAAAAATGAAAAAAGGCTGCCAATTGAGGGAGCAGCCTTCGTGTCGGATTAAGCTCAGAGCCGTTTAGATTAACGGATCTGTAGGATGTTTTGTTGTAGTGTTGAGTTAACTTCTAATGCACGTGAATTTGCTTGGAAATTACGTTGTGCACTGATCAAATCAACAAGTTCACTTGTTAAGTTGACGTTTGACTGCTCAAGGGCTGATGAGTTAATTGAACCTAATGTACCTGAACCTGGTTCACCGGCAATTGGCTCACCAGAGGTTAAGCTTTTCTTCCATGCCGTGTTACCCACTTGCTGTAAACCTTGTGAGTTAGAAAAGCGCACCATTGCCACTTGGCCTAAGAATGAAGTATCACCATTACTGTAAGAAGCAACGATTTTACCATCTGTACCAATATCAATACCTGATAGACGACCTACAGTCGCACCATCTTGCTCTAGCGCTTTCACTTCAAAGTTACTTGCATATTGAGTCGGTATTTTATTCGTTGTACCAGCTTCATCGCGCCAATTGATGTTTACATCATCAGGGAAACTCGCACCGTTAGATAATAAACCAGATATACCGCCTGAAGGTATTGTTAATGGATTAAACGTAGCATCTGTATTTGCAGTTCCATCAGTGCTTTGAGGTAAACCACTTGAGTCAAACTGAAAAGTTGAAATAGGCGTATATGGCGACGTAGTTTGCTCAGTACCATTAGCAGCAAACGGCTTTTCATCAAGTGTTGCAAACACTTGCCATTCATTGTCATTACCAGTCACTGCTGCGTCAGTTTTAACAAAGAAGAACTGTAAAATGTGTGGCTCACCTAAAGAATCATACACTGTTGTTGATGTTGAACTGTTATACGATGCACTTGTCTCTGGGTCAAATGGTGTAACTGCTGGCGTTAATGCACGCGAATCTAAGTTAAACGACGAATAAACATTAGTCGTAGCGCGTGGAGAACCTGATGCATCAGGAATTTGTAGCGCAGAAGATGTGCTTAAACTAACAGAAGTTGTATCACCCGTTGCTTCATCAACAGGGAAACCTTGTAAGTAGTTTCCGCTAGCATCCACAATAAAGTTGTCTTTATTCAGTTTGAACGCACCAGCACGAGTATATGTAAAATCTTGTGCACCTAGGTCATTTGCCATGGCAAAGTAGCCTTCACCAGTAATTGCTAAGTCCAGTGAGTTATTAGTGAAAGATAATGAACCTTGGTGGAATTGTTGTGCCACCATTGTAGTTCTTACGCCGTCACCATTTTTAGTTTTACCTGAGCTAAATACTGATGATGCGTACACATCAGCAAACTCAGCACGAGACTCTTTAAAGCCTGTGGTGTTAACGTTAGCAATATTGTTTGCTGTTACATCTAAGTCTTTTTGCGCGGCAGCAAGGCCGGTTAATGCAATATTGAAGCTCATAAGTCACCTCTAAAGTGTCAATCTGTAGCACTAGGCTAACTAGTTAATCTGTGTAATTAAGCGATTTCTGCAACATCAGTTAGCCTAACCGCGCCTTCTTTAGTATTAATAATAATGCCGCTAGATCCATTGATATTAACGCTTTCAATATTTTTGAAAGTCGCTAAAGGTAGACTGCTATAGTCACCATTTTGGAATCCTTCAGCTTTAACTTCGTATTCGCCTGGAGGCAAAAGCTCTCCATCGTCATTTTTACCATCCCACTCAAAACGAACTGCGCCAGCCGATTGAGCGCCCATGCTGATGGTACGTACAAGTTGACCTGACTCATCAGTAATGCGAAGCGTAAGATCTTCAACAGGCGTTTCTGCAATTGCCGAACCTTTAGCAACGTTACTACCATCAAAATCAATCGTATTTGATTCTAATAGTGCTTGTTTACCAACTAAGGTCGAAGCTTGTAATGCCGAGTTCGATGTCATTGACGCAGTAAGTGCATCAAATTTTGAGTTTAAATTCGAGATCCCTTCAGCCATGGTAAAGTTGGTCATCTGAGCAATCATTTGATCATTATCAGCCGGCTTGCTTGGGTCTTGAAACGACAACTGTTGTGTTAAAAGCGAGAAGAAGTCTTCTTGCGTTAAAGTGTCATCTTTCTCTTCTGGTTTGTTTTGATTGTCCTGCCAACGTAAATTATCTAAATACGTGGATGACGCACTGCTGATGTCGTTACTCATAACTTATCCTCGGTTACCGCTGCCCAAGCAACAGTGTTTTACTTAACATTTGCTTAGCTGCATCAGCAACTTGCACATTTGTTTGGTAAGAGCGAGAGGCAGAAATCATATTAGCCATTTCTTCTACGACATTAACGTTAGGTTTGTAGATATAACCGTTTTCATCCGCACTGGGGTGATTAGGGTTGTACTCTATTTGCAGAGGCTTATCGCTCTCAACAATACCCAACACTTTTACGCCAACAGAAGAGCCCTGAGGATTGCTTTGTGTTGCTGACGCTTTAGTCAACTCCGCAGCAAAAACAGGATGGCGCGCTCGGTATGTTTTGTCTTGACTAGAGCTAATCGTATTCGCATTCGAGATATTACTTGCTGTTGTATTAAGACGCACATTTTGCGCGCTCATACCAGTGCCTGAAATATCAAAAACATTATATAAACTCATGATTAAGCTCCTTGACTACCGAGGGCTTTTTTAAGGCCTTTAATTTTACTACTCATAAATTGCAGGCTTGCCTGATACTCTAATGAGTTCTGTACATACAAGTTTCGTTCCACTTGTATATCAACTGAGTTACCATCACCTGTATCTGCTTGATTTGGCGTACGAAACATTTCTGCGTTACCAACAAACCGACTTCCACCGGCAAGGTGTTTTGCGTCAGTTCGTACCATGTTATTGCCGCCTTGCTGGTTGCTTTTTGCCGCTTTTAGAGCCGCCGCAAAATCGATATCTTTTGCTTTGTAGCCCGGCGTATCAGCATTAGCGATGTTTGTCGCTAATAACTCAGCGCGTTGTGAACGGATCAACATTGCATGCGGGTGCACACCAAATGCTTTATCAAAACTGATAGCCATAACCATCTCCAAAAAATTGACTCCGCTGGTGCAGATGCAAAAGGCAAGCCAAAATTAACTAGATAGATAAAGCACGGTAAGCTTTTGAATAATAAATAATTTAGCAACCTAAGAGCTAGGTTGCTAAGAAGAGGTTACTTTTTCTGGTAGATAATACCTGGGTTACAACGAACCATCTCGAAGCTATCACTTAAGCCAGCCATAGATTCAGATGCCCCTAAAAATAAATACCCTTTTGGATTAAGGGCCTGAGCAAATTGAGAGATAATTTTTGCTTTTACCTCTGGAGAGAAGTAGATCAGTACATTGCGGCAAAAAATGATATCAAACTTGCCCATTAAGGCGTAAGAATCTAATAAATTCAAATGCCTAAAGCTCACCATTTTTTTGATTGGATCAATCACCTGCGCCATGCCATTGCCGCTGTCTTTAAAAAACTTTTGCCGTCTTTCAATTGATAAACCACGGGCCAGTGCCAACGAGTCATATTCAGCATTTTTACACATATCAAGCATGGTATTAGATATATCAGTGCCGATAATCTGCGCGCCCATTTTAAGTACGCCAGGGTTTTTCGCCTGAAACTCAGCAACCGACATAGCAATTGAGTACGGCTCTTGGCCTGATGAACTTGCCGCTGACCAGATTTTTAGTGGCCTACGCACATCTTTCAACTCAGGAAACAGCTTTGTTTTGAGCAATTCAAATGGGTATTGATCACGAAACCATAAGGTTTCATTCGTCGTCATGGCATCCACAACAGCAGCACGAAGCTGTCTTTCATGTGGACTGAGCGTTTTACTAACTAACTGCGATAAAGACTCAACATTAAAGCGCACCATTAATGGCGCAAGACGACTTTTCACTAGGTAAAGCTTATTGTCGCCTAACACAATGCCACACTGTTGCTCTAGAAAAGAGCGAAATTGATCGTATTCGCTTTGTTGTAAGTGCTTATTTTCCAAAGTAATACCACCTATAAATAATTAATCACAATGAACCCACTTTTTAACAGCCGTTGCTAATTCGTCAGGGTTAAATTTTGCAATAAAATCATCTGCACCTACTTTTTGGATCATTGCTTGGTTAAATACACCGCTTAAAGAAGTGTGTAAGATCACATGCAAAGGTGATAATTTTGGATCCGCTTTTATCTCTGCCGTAAGGGTATAACCATCCATTTCAGGCATTTCAACATCTGAAATTAATAACCCTACGCGTTCAGTAATATCGTTTTGGCAATCGAGTTTTGCAATCTCACGTAACCGTAATAAAGCCTCTTTACCATTTTTAGCGAGTTCAGTTTGTACACCTAATGGCTCAAGCGCTCGTTTAACTTGGTTTCGCGCAACAGCAGAGTCGTCTGCTATAAAGACAATACGTTCGCCTAAGTCTCGCTGGATTTCACCATCACCCACTACTTCTGCACTTACTTCTGTATTCACAGGGCAAATTTCATTCAAGATTTTTTCTACGTCTAGAATTTCAACCAGCTCGTTTTCGATTTCGGTGACCGCAGTTAGGTAAGAATAACGACCCGCACCTGATGGTGGAGGCATTATTTTTTCCCAATTCATATTAACGATACGTTCAACACCGCCAACCAAAAACCCCTGCACAGAGCGGTTGTATTCGGCAATGATAATAAAACTGTCTTTGATATTTTCGATAGCAGGACCGCCAACGGCCATTGATAAATCAATGACTGAAATAGTCTGACCGCGAATGTGAGCTACGCCTCGTATATAAGCATTAGATTTGGGCATGTTTGTGAGTGGTGGGCATTGCAAAACCTCTCTCACTTTAAACACATTGATACCAAAGCGTTGTCGCCCTCTGAGTTTGAATAATAGTAATTCAAGGCGGTTTTGCCCAACCAACTGCGTGCGCTGGTTCACTGAGTCTAAAATGCCTGCCATTTCAATCTCCTAAAGATAAACAATCAGAGCCGGAACAATAATTGCTTTCTTTGTGTTAAAGCTACATAAGGTTACAAAGCGTCTGTTTTTTGACGCAAAATATTTATACCTTGTTTTCAACCATAAGCATAGTCGAAACAATATGAGTTTGTTAAAAAAAAGCCGAAGATACAGTGTTTTTTATTTCCTTGCTAGCTTGTTGTCCATTACACAAGTGCATGCAGAAGTATATAAAAACGAGCAGCTTCAACAGATCGCTATCGATTTTGTTAGTGAGCAGCTTACTGATCTAGAAAGTACACCACAAGTGAGTGCATTGCCGCTTGATAGCCGCATACCCGACAGAGTGTGCGAATCACCTTTAAGTAAAGAAGTACCAACAACACCTCCTTTTAATCGGCAGGTAACTGTACAACTTAAGTGCGAAGATATAAATAGTTGGACCCAATACGTACACGTGCGCATCATTGAGCTTGAGCCTGTGGTTGTTGTGACAACTCATTTAAGTCGTGGTGAAGTGATCAGGGCTGAACATTTACGTCTTGAAATGAAACCAAAACAGTTTGTTAGAACGCAATATGTGCAAGATGAGTCTATACTTATTGGCAGTCGAATTAAGCGCAATTTGCGTGACGGTACACCAATTGTAATGAGTCAGGTTTGCATGGTTTGTAAAGGCGACAACGTGACTATTTACGCTTCACTACGAGGCCTTAGAATTAAAACGACAGGCATTGCCCTTGAAGATGGTACGTTAGACGAATTAGTGCGTGTAAAAAACAAAAAATCAGGTAAAGTATTAAATGCACGTGTGGATGGTGTCGAGTCTGTTCAGGTAAATATTTAATTTTTTATATTTATGCTAAAGTATCCGCTGTGCCTGCCGATATAAAGGCATATGTTGGGTAATGTATAGGTCAAATATTATGGTAAGCAATGTCAATAATGGTCAACAACAAACCTCTGTGTTGACAAATACCAAGCAAAAAAAGCTTGATTTACAAAAAGATAATGCTAACGCTGCTGAAGCTAAGTCAGCTGCGCCAAAAGCAAGTGTAGATTCTGTAAGCTTAACACCTCAAGCTAAACAGCTTAAATCTTTGCAAGAAAAAGCAGAGCAATCGTCTGGTTTTGACAGTAACAAAGTTGCCGAGCTAAAAAAAGCAATTAGTGAAGGTAAATACCAAATTGATGCTGAAAAACTAGCGAAGAACATCGCCGCATTTGAGTTTGATGTCTATGGCTAATCATAATCATTTAATTGCCAGTAAACTAACACAACAAGTTTCTTGCTTGGAGTCTATTGCTGCGCTTTTAGATGATGAACTCAATGCAATCGCATCGAAACGTGGCGAAGGGTTAAAAAGTATTGCCCAACAGAAAATCTCTTTGCTGCAACAAATTCAAACTATCGACAAAGAAGTGCAGAAACTATCAGTCAATAATGATTCTAAAGATGACGACGTTACTGCTCTTATTAAGCAAGTGAACAGCCTACTTGCTGAATGTAAAAAGAAAAACGATGTTAACGCTCATGCTGCGCATCAAGCCCAACTAAGTGTTAAACAACTTAAAGATATCTTAATCGGTTCGCCTTCATCGATGACCTACGATCAAGGCGGCAGTGTGGTTCAAGGCGACAAAACAATTGTACATAACCTAAAAGCCTAGCAACTGATATTAAATTGAATACAAAAATAAAGCGCGATAATACCAAATTATCGCGCTTTATTTTTTAGAGCAGATTATACATTTCTGATGTTGTAACCTAGTAATAGGTTACTTTTTTCACTTCGCGTGGTTTTATTTCGCCAATATAAAGGTCATATACGCGTTTCATATCAAGTTGTAATTCAGTTGCGTAGGTATCGCCTACTGCATAAGTTTTTATAACCTGCGCACCTTTTATGACACCTAATACTTGGCTTTGTAATTGATCGTTTTGAGCAATACTGTTTTGCACTGTTGTGCCTGCGGAAATTTTTTGCCCATACACTTGCTCAGCAAGTTCACGGTAAGCTTCAAGCTTTGACGCTTTAATTGCAAGTAAGGTGCGTTGCGACTCATTGCTACTTGGTTGAGCGCTAATTGGCGCGTAACCTATTGCTTTTAGTACTGGATAATTATCAGGCTCTACATAGCGATACTCGACATGCTTGTCGAAAATACTGCTGCAACCTGTTAATGCTGTGCAGGCAACTAGCCCGCTTAATAAAAGTGCTCGCATAATTTGCTTCCGCTTAGAACTCATTTCTCGTAAATATGCACGTTTAATGCCACATCTGGTACAGTCCTTGCTCATTTACCTGTAATCTATGAGTATCAATGCTAGGTGTCAGCATGAAAGTTAAAATTATGGCAAATATAAAATGGCTTGGTTTAGTCAGTGCAATTGTTTTTTCAAACAATAGTTTAGCTCAATGGTTTGAGTCTACAGGGCATGCTACGGTCAAAAATGGTGATACTAGTCAAGCAAAATCAGCCGCAATAAAAGATGCGATAACGCAAGCTTTAGTATTCTCTGGCGCTCGAGTTTCCTCTGTACAAACCTTAGTTGACGGGGTTTTGACACAAGATCAACTAAAGATCAGTAGTCATGGTGAAATACAAAAAATTGAATTGATCAGCGAAAACCGCCATAACGACACCTATGCCATTACCCTGCGTTTAGATATTTTCCCACAAGCTGAAGAGTGCCCAGCAAATCAATACACTAAATTTATTGCAGTTACACAAAGCCAGTTGGCTAATCGTGAACAAGCTCGTATGGGCCAAATTTTTGACGTAAACAAAGCGATTAGTGAGCACCTGTATACCAGCTTAGAGAACACTCAAATGGCAGCTAAACCCACGGCTTATTATAATTTGCCGCTTAGAGTCGATCATTTCTTTACACAGCAATATGACTACAGTAATGCATTACTTGAAGAGATCACCAGCCGCAGCAATTCGCAATATGTATTGTTAAGTCGTATTCGCGACTTATCGGTCAACCATAAAATCAATAACGACTATGCTTTTTGGCAAGACGATAGTTTTAAGCGTGCATACAAAGTTGACTATGTGTTATTTGATGGCACGACATACGAAAAACTTTGGCAAAAAAGCTATCAAACAGAAGGGATTTGGCCATACAAAAAAACCGAAATTATCGATGTTTACAGCGACCGATTTTGGGCAACCGATTATGGCAAAGCCATTACCGACATAAACCAAACATTGACCTATGACTTGCAAGCAGTTATGGCTTGCTTGCCTACTCAAGGTAAAATTCTACATATTGAAAACGATAGGCTAATCATTAATCTTGGTAAAGCGCATGGTCTTGAACAAGGGCAAATACTAAATATTGCACATCATAATTACTTAACCGATGCGCAAGGTAACAAGTTGCCCCATAAGATAACCACGTTAAACCAGTTAAAAGTTACACAGCTTTATCAGCAGTCTGCGGTTGCAATAAGCATTGACCAACAGCCACTGCCAAATATTCAGATTAACGATATTGTTGAACTAGCTGGAAAAGAGCAAATGAGCTTTTAAACCTTCATGGTGGCTTAGCCATTGCGCTAACAACTCTACTCCAGCAATATGTGGGTAATGCTTACGCGTTGCAATAACCACATGGCGTTGCTGGTTTGGTTTCATCGTAAGGTAATTTATTCCAGCACGTGCTGTACATGCTAGTTTTGGTACAAAGGTAATGCCGTCATTCATCGCCACCAGCGCAAGTAAAGTTTCGATGCTATTACCTTTGTACTGATTAGACACTTCAACTCCTGCCGAAAAACAGAACTGTTCAGCTTGCTCTTTAAAGCAATGCCCCTCGTTTAGCATTAAAATATCGCATTCGTTTAACTCACGCAGTGCCACCTCTGTTCGGCTTGCAAGTGGGTGTTGTTCAGACACTGCCACTAAAAAATCTTCTTTATACAAAGACGAAATATGATAGCTCGCTAAATCTGGCACATCAGCGACAATCGCAATATCAATATCGCCGGCATCGAGTGCTGTCAGTATTTGTGCGGTTTGCATTTCAATGAATGAAAATTGTGTTTCGTTGAAGGCCTGCTTCATTGAAGTTAACAAGGTCGGCAATAAATAAGGCGCGATGGTAGGAATAATACCAACATTAACCTTCCCCTTGAGTGGATCGTGAGAGCTTGCCGCCAACTCTTTAAGCACCTTGGTTTGTTCAAGGATAAGAGAAATTTGACTAAGTAAACGCGTTCCTTGCGCTGTTAAAGTGACTTGTTTAGTAGAGCGATCAAATATTGTCACTCCAAGCTCTTGTTCAAGCTTTTTAATTTGTCCACTGAGAGTTGGCTGACTGACATAACAAGCATCTGCGGCTTTACGAAAGTGTTTAAACTGCGCCACCGCTTTTACATATTCAAAATCTTTTAAATTCATCGCAAACTCATCAATAGTTTTTAACTATCATAACGATAAAAACAAACGATTGGAACTATTAAGATATGGACGACATAATAGCACTCAACAAATCAAGAGGAATTAAAACAATGCTAAACAATATTGAAGGTCAAAAAGTACCAAACGTTACATTCGCAACCCGTGTAGACGAGCAATGGAAGTCAGTAACTACTGATGAAATTTTTAAAGGTAAAACGGTTGTGCTATTTGCATTACCCGGTGCATTTACACCAACTTGCTCATCAACTCACTTGCCACGTTACAATGAACTTGCAGGTGTGTTTAAGCAAAATGGTGTTGATGACATTGTGTGTATATCAGTAAATGATACCTTTGTAATGAATGCTTGGGCACAAAATCAAGAAGCGCAAAACATCACCCTATTACCAGATGGCAACGGCGAATTTACTGATGGCATGGGTATGCTAGTCGACAAAAACGACTTAGGATTTGGCAAGCGTAGCTGGCGCTACTCGATGCTAGTGAAAGATGGCGTTATTGAAAAAATGTTCATTGAGCCACAAAAGCCAGGCGACCCATTTGAGGTATCTGACGCTGATACAATGCTTGAATATATTAACCCAGCTCAAGTAAAGCCTGAGCCAGTGAGCATTATTACTAAACCTAACTGCCCATTTTGCACAAAAGCTAAGGCATTGTTAGACAGCAAAGGTTATGTTTACGAAGAAATTATTATAGGTAAACATGCTTCATTAACGAGTTTAAAAGCCATTTCAGGCCGTGAAACGGTACCACAAGTATTTATAGGTGGTGAGCATATAGGTGGTTCTGACGATTTAGAGAAACACTTTGCATAATTTTCAAGTTAGGGCTGCACTATGCAGCCCTTTTCAATTAAAACCACCACAACCTATTGATTAATATATAGATTAAGCAACTGGTCTGCTCTCGCCATCATCCATATTTATATTCAAAATACTAACTTCTTAGTTACTAATTTGTTACATAACCAAAAGAATGAATCTAAAATGTCTGCAGCTACATGCACACAACCCGTAACGAAATTAAAATGAATTAATTGGAACATACAATGAAAAAACTACTACAAGGATTGATCCTGTCCTTGCTAAGTTTCGCTGGCCAAGCTCATGCTGCGTCAACCGGTACTATCGATCTACTCACCCACCCTGTTGGTATTATCTGCCTTGTCATTTTTATCTTTGCTTATGTACTGGTTATCCTTGAAGAAAAAATCCATCTACGTAAGTCAAAACCCGTTCTTGTTGCTGCTGGTATCATTTGGACATTAATTGCTTGGCAATACAGTGCTTACAATATGTCAGACTTGAGCACAGATGCATTTCGCCATGCCTTGCTAGAGTTCTCTGAACTGATGCTATTTCTATTGGTCGCCATGACCTATATTAATGCCTTAGAAGAGCGCAGACTGTTTGATGGCCTACGTTGTTGGCTGATCGCCAGAGGCTTTAGTTATAAACAATTATTTTGGATCAGTGGCGTACTGGCTTTTTGTATTTCACCCATCGCCGATAACCTCACAACAGCGCTACTATTGTGTGCAGTCGTAATGAAAGTTGCCGCAAATGATAACCGCTTTATCGCCATGTCATGCATTAATATTGTGATAGCAGCCAATGCCGGCGGTGCATTCAGCCCGTTTGGAGACATTACCACGCTAATGGTTTGGCAAGCTGACGTTGTTGAATTTACAGAGTTTTTTGTATTGTTTTTACCTGCACTTGTAAGCTATATCATTCCTGCAGCGGTAATGTCTTTATTCATCAATAATAAACACCCTGATACTGTCGACGAAGATATTGAATTAAAACGCGGTGCACTACGAATCTTATGCCTGTTTTTATTAACAATTTTAACTGCCGTAGTACTAAAAACAGCCTTTGGCTTACCTCCTGTTGTAGGCATGATGATGGGTTTAGGTTACTTACAATTTTTTGGTTACTTTTTACGAGTCACCCTGCCCGGCTCGCTTGCCAGAAAACGCGCGATGGCAGAGCGTGAAGGAGATAAAGAGCGCTTGTCTCGCCTAGGTAACGTTGTTCCTTTTGATGTATTTAGCCGGGTATCACGTGCTGAGTGGGATACATTATTGTTCTTCTACGGTATTGTTATTTGCGTCGGTGGTTTAGGGTTTATAGGCTATTTAGCACTGCTTTCTGATTTACTTTATACGAATTGGTCTGCAACTGGCGCAAATATTATATTAGGCTTGATGTCAGCGGTAGTAGATAACATTCCTGTGATGTTTGCTGTTCTTCAAATGATGCCAGAGATGTCTCATGGTCAATGGCTTTTGATCACCCTAACAGCTGGGATTGGCGGTAGTTTACTATCGATAGGTTCAGCCGCGGGTGTTGCACTAATGGGACAAGCACGAGGGATTTACACATTTAATAGCCACTTAAAATGGTCGCCTGTCATTTTACTGGGTTACTTTGCTGGTGTATTTACTCATTTATACCTCAATACAGCCTATTTCGGCTAAGCCTTGAAAATGTCAAAGTTAAAACCCTGATGGTTAATTTAGGGTTTTAACTTCAATTCTATCGACGATTAAAGGCTTACTCGTTTTAAATTCGTACCAAGATACCAATAAATACTCATGATCTTTTTGTTTTAAAAAATCATAAATGAAGAATTTATAAACAGCATTGTCGCAATTTGTTGTATTTTTGGCGTAAAAAGTCAAGATATCACCAGTCACTTTACTTTAGTCTAGAGATCGAAACGAAGAAACTTCTTCGTGATTGATCGAGGACACACAAATGACCCAAATGAACTCTGTAGCCATGCAAAATGGTAAACTGCATGTAAAACAAATTGATATTCCAACACCAGGACCAGGCCAAGTACTCGTAAAAAGCCTTGCTTGCGGTATTTGCGGTTCAGATATTCATATCACCCGCCATACCAGTGATGTATTTGATATCTATAAAAACTTGGGCATCATGGCAAACGATGCAGGTGATGACCAAGAAGTATTACTAGGTCACGAGTATGCGGCAGAAATCGTCAGCTACGGCCCAAATACCAAAGGCGAACTTGCTAAAGGCACCCGTGTAACCTCAGTGCCAATCTTACTCTCTGCGGGCGGTGCTGGCGTAGGTGTAACCCCAGGGCTGTATGGTGCCTATTCTGAATACTTTATCGTTGATGAAGCTTTGTTATTACCTATTCCTGATGCAGTCCCATCGGAAGCCGCAGCCATTACAGAACCCCTTGCTGTTGGCTTGCATGCGGTAAACCGCGCACAAATGAGTAATGACGACATAGCAATCGTGGTTGGTTGTGGCCCAATTGGCCTTGCCGCAATTGCAGCACTTAGATTACAAGGTGTTAAACATATTATTGCCTCAGACCCACAAGAGAGTAAAAAACACGTCGCTCTTGAGTTTGGTGCGACTGAATATGTCAACCCGACCCTAGACGATGAAGTAGCCAAAGCAGCAGCCCTTGCAGACAATAATAAAGTGGTTATTTTTGAATGTGCAGGTGTAAGCCGCTTATTAAACGACTACATTTTACGTGCGCCAGCAAAAGCAAAAATCGTTGTAACAGGTGTACATACCGCGCCACTTAACGTTAACTTTGCCTATGCCACAGTGAAAGAGTTAGACCTTATTTTCTCTTATTACTACCAGCCAGAAGAGTTTGCACAATCACTTGAGAACATCGCGTCAGGCAAGATCGCATGGCAAAAAATGCGCACTGGTAAAGTCGGCATAGACGGCGTACAAGGTGCGTTTGATACCTTATTTAAACCAAATGACCATATCAAAATCATCATTGAACCGTGGCGCACAGGTGAGCTTGAAAAAGTAGCTGGTTAATTTAATTGGGGCTGCTGAAGAAACTTGGTAGCCAAAAACCTAGCAATTCAAGATATATTTAGTGGAGGGTTAAATAGCTTTAGTTTGCACCTATTAGTCCTTCACTATGTAAGCTACCTAGTTTTGGCGAGTTTAGGGTCAATATGAGTTTTAAATTGACGCTAAGGTATACTCACTTAGCGTCAAAACAGGTAGCTGCTACAGTTAACTAAATTGTTAAAATAAAAGAAAAACAATAACAGTAAAATTAAAATAACAAGCGAGATTTAACTAGTGAGATCAATAGCTTCTCTTAAAGTTAAACCTTTTCGTAACCACTTAGATGCCTGCTCAGCGGTAAAACCCGCACGATGCCAATTTATAATAGTTAGAGGCGAATCTATTCCATATTGAATCCATTGTTTTACGTCCATAGGCGCAAAGCCATTTCTTCTAAACTCTAGAGCACTGCTTGGCGATACTCCAATGCTAGACCAAGCTTGACTCTCTTGATAAGGCATATCTCCCCAAGGGCTAGGGCTGCTCGAACAACCTGCCACCAAAATAGTACCAGCAAAAAACGCTATTCCTAAAACTTTCTTCATCTTATTTTCCTTTTAAAGAATTCCTTGAAAACTTAATGTTTATAAGTATGGCTATGTAGGCTTATAAAAAACTAAATTACCCTTACTTATTAATAGATTAACTTTATTTCTAACATTTAACAATAAGCTAAAATAAGAGCACTCTCATTAAAATAAGCTTTATATCAATTACTAACTAAAGTTTAAACGCATAACAAAGGTTGTGTGGGTTTAACATATATATCAAAAACAAGGATAGACCTATAAAGCTTCATTACGATGTTAACGTGAATGAAGAAACAGGCGAATGCTCACTAAGCTATTATGATGGTGAGTTAATCCAAAAAGTAAAAGGTATTTGGTTTGCGGGTAAAACCTTTGTTACTCGCTTCTACCAATGGCGTTTAGAAAAAGCATAACAACATTACTTTAAATAGCTAAAGCCCTATTATGAGCTTTAGCTACCAAGTCATATTCAAAGCATTGTTTTGATGCTTTTCAGAAGACCTAAAGCTATAAAACGAGCTTTAGGTAGTTCAAATCCTCTACCAAACTTCAAAAACAACCTTTAGCTACCCACTTGCCAGAATGGAAAGAAAGCTCTTACTTGGAGTTCTGTAAATAACTGTACTAATTAATTATAATTTATGTAGTAAAACAAGTTTAAAACATTGAGCCTAATTGACTTAATGTGATTCATGTGCAAAAAAATCATAAAAGTTACGAATAAAGGAAAAAGTTAATGCATGATTATAAGTTTCACACATTAAGCCCTAGAGATTTTGAATATCTCTCAAATGATTTAGTAGGCGCCAAGCTAAAGGTAGATGTGAGGAGCTTTGCGACAGGAAGAGATAAAGGAATTGATGGTTGGCTTATTGATAAAAATCAATTAACTGTAGTTCAGTCTAAGCACTGGGAGAACACTAAAAACTCAGTATTGATCTCTAGACTAAGAAATGATGAACTACCAAAAATAAAAAAGCTAAAACCTAAGCGTTATATCTTATCTGTTTCAAATGATTTAACGGTTGATCAAGTAAAACAACTAATAAATGATTTTAAACCATATTTGAAAGAGGATGATTTACTTGATAGGGGCAAGATAAACAAATTAATTTCTGAAAACCCTTCCATAGAAGCAAACCACTATAAACTTTGGTTTAGTAGTACTAACATACTTAATGAAATGATTAATTCCGACCTACACAATCAGACACAGTTTGAATTGGAGGAAATAAAAAAGTCAATTAAAACATACGTTAGAACCCGCAATTACTATAGTTCAAAAAACAAACTAGATCAGAACAACTGTATAATAATTACAGGTGCACCTGGTGTAGGAAAAACCACATTATCGAGGGTTTTAGTTCATGAACTAATTGTTGAAGAAGAAAAAAGAAATAAAAGCAACTATGAATTTATATACATTGATTGTATTAATGACTTTAACAGAGCATACAAAAGCAAACTAAAGCAAATATTTTTATTCGATGACTTTTTAGGAAGAAATTACCTATCTGAGGTAAGGAACAGTGACGATAGAAAATTAAAAGAAATCATCGATAGGATAAGAAAATCAGCAAACAAAAAGCTGATACTAACGTCTAGAGTATCTATTTTAAATCAGGCTAAAAATATTTCAGATGACTATGACAGCTCAACTTTCATTTCAAATGAAGAATTAATTGACGTTTCAGATCTATCAAGAATAGAAAAAGCTAAAATACTTAGCTCATACTTCTTCAATACAATGAGTACTATAAAAGAAACTGGTGAGTGTACAATTGAAATTGAAGATTTCACAAATCAAGATTTTTATTTGAAAATTATTGATCACAGAAATTATAACCCTAGACTTATCGAACACATATTAAACAAAGATAATTTCAACGCTTCCAAACACACATCTTTTAAAAATTTTTCTTTAGCCGCCTTAAACAACCCATCTAAAGTTTGGGAAAAACCAATAAAAAACAATTTAAATGATATACAAAGAGAGATTCTATATTCGGTTATATTTACTAAAGAAAGAACAAACCAAGAAAAAATTTACGATCTAACTTTAAAAAATAACAATATAAAATCACAGGAATTCTTCGACTCATTAAAAGTTATGAATGAATCCTTTATAAGCATTTCAATAGACTCATATAATTGCAATAGATACATAAAACTACTTAACCCATCAATAGCAGACTTCCTGATCCCTAAACTAATTAACGAGTCACCATCAGAACTCGCTAGTTTAATTGTAAGTATGGGTAGCTTACTTGACATATACACGCTCCCAAACAATATGGAATTAAAGAGAGAGAAAAATAAGTATATAAACAAACATTTATTTTTTAAAAAACTAGTAGAGAACTTAAAAGATAAAATAAAGTTTGATAAAGAAACCATAACACTAAGCATTTATGCGCTGAAGAATGCTAACAGTGAAAAAAATAATTGTTCTGAAAGCCTACTGCTTGACAAGATAATAGAGAATACAAGCACAATAACCCAATACAAGCAAATAAGCGAAATACTTGAAATAACTAAAAAATTTAAACACTCAAAAGAATTTGATTTTGAAAAGTTGAGTAAAGAACATCTAGATTTATTAGATGACCATGATGAACTTGCTGATTTTTCATTCTTCTACAACTCAAATACAACAGATTGGCATTTAGATAAAGAAATTGAATACAAGGCTATAGAATACTGGAGTAGTAACCTCGAAGAAAAGTTAAAGTCAGAAATAAGTTCAGATGACTTTATTAATGATGACATCATTGATCATTACAATCAGTTTGATGAAGTTGATGAAGAAAGCGTAACTGCAGAAATATATGATGAAGTAGAAAAAATTGTTTTAGATATTTGTAATGAATACGACATCAATATACATGAAGATGACATCTTATCATGTTTTGATATTGACAGTTATTCTGAAAGCTTAATAGATGAAATCCTTAACACTCTTGAAAATACTGTAAGACATGTGATTGATGAAAATCAAGGCACACTTGATTTGGAGTTTGAGGATGAAGATGAAGATATAGATGATGAAGATATAGATGATGAAGATAGCGAAGATGATGAGATTAGGAACCTATTTTATTAAAGGTGAAATTTAAAAATCGCTACAAATATGCTACACCAAAATAAAAAACGACAGGCAACAACCAGTAAACTATTGATTTTATTGGTAGCCCCTACAGGAATCGAACCTGTAACTGCCCCTTAGGAGGGGGCCGTTATATCCATTTAACTAAGAGGCCACTCAAAAGCTGAGGTAAAGCTTGTAGCTTGTAGCTTGTAGCTTGTAGCTTGTAGCTTGTAGCTTGTAGCTTGTAGCTTGTAGCTTGTAGCTTGTAGCTTGTAGCTAAAATTATAACGGGCTAAGGCTTTTTGAATCAAGCATTTGTACCAATCGGTAAGGTACTTTACCGATTGGTATTAATAAGCTGCTAATTTAGTTTGGCTGTTGCTAATTGAATCGACTCATTTTTGAGTACAAAGTACGGGATCACTTTTTGCGCGCTAGCAACAACGAGTTTGGAATTTAAATTCACTACTCGGGCATTTACTTCTACACCATTGGTTCGGTAGATTAGTGTGCCTGCTAACACATGGCTAGCGATACGGCGCTCAGCAAGCTCTTCTACGTCACGCGACATAACAAAATCACCGCGGGCGGTTACGTTAATTACATCCATCGCTTTAAAATCAACAACCCCATAACCAAACTTTTGTAGTTGATACATCATAGACTCGGCGATTTGATTGCCAAGTTGCGAGCTGCTTTTTAAGCTTGTATCAAGATCGACAAACGTCGTTATTGCAATACCTAACTCACTTTCTTGCTGCATTGTATCAACTAATTCAAGTGCCATTTGCTCAACATAATTAACCAACGTTTTATGATGCTGATAAGGCACAAATAAGCGGTGATTTTCGTTAGTTTGTTGCGACTCTTTTTGCTCGAGCTCTTGCAACATAGCAACGTAGTCAGCTTGTGATGATGTGGTGTTAGCCGTGCTTTGATTTGCCTCACCTTGCTCAGCAAGTAATTGGCAACCTGACAGCGCTAATAATATGAATGCTAATAAAATACCTTTCATACCTTACTCACTTGCTTGTTTTAGCATTATTCCGTCGCTACGATTGGTGCTATCTAAGGCATCGACCACAGATTGCGGAATAAATCCTTGTGCAGATCCCACCACGGCTTTACTTGCCAAACCAACGATACGAGCATTCACCAGTACCCCGCTTTGATGGTTAACTAAGGTGCCGGCTAGCACATAATTAAAGTTTTGGTCTTGGTTAAGCTCTAAATAATCTCGGCTAAATACATAATCACCACTAGGCGTTACACGCATATAATCGGTCGTTTTGAAATCGACAACAGGTACACCAAAGGTATGCAGTTCGTGAATAAAACTTTCAGCGAGCTGGTTACCTAGTAACGTGGTTGAGTTGTAGTCAGCATCAAGATACACAAAGCTTGAAACAGCAATGGGAGTTTTATCGTTCACATATTGCAAGTTTTCAACTAAGTCTTGCATGATGCCACGTACATAATGATTGATATTTTTACGAGTTGGCGCTGCGGTAAAACTACTGTTGTTTAACACGGCTTGATTAGTTTGAAATACGCTGTCGTTACTATGCGGTGCAGCCACTTCTCGTTGAGCCATTAGCTGCGGTTCATCGTGCTGTTCAGGTGTATCACTAGCAAGCATCGAAGAGCAACCAAATCCCATAGGCAAACACATACTTAAAATTAAACGTTTCATTAATTGAATTCCTCTTAATATTCGCTTCGATACAACTGACCATTACGCTGCTGTACTTTTTCAGCTCCCCACATAACGTTTATCGGGATCTCTGTACTTGCCGCAGATACAACACGCTGATCTTTTGTATTGACGAGTCGAGCATTCACTATATAGGCATGTTGTTGCCGGGTAAGTGTGCCGGTAATAACAAAGTCAATATTCTGACGTTGGCGTAAGGTTTTTATATCGCGACTAAGTACACTATCGGCCGTTGGCTGCAAATTTAAAGTATTTTCTAGTCGATATTCGATAGTATGAAAGCCTAGCTGGGTAAATTGCGTAAGTAAGCTCTCTTGAATTTGCTGACTCAAGCCACTGCCTTGGTCTTGCGCCAACTTAGTCCCCAGGCCATCTGCCATGTAAAAGCTCGTAACAGCAATGCGCGCATTACCTTTGTAAGGGCCTTGAATACGACTTAACTGACTACTTAAATCAGTAACATATTGATGCACTGTATAAGGAGCCATCGGTGATTTTGGCGTTTCTCTAGGGGGCGTTTTTTGTTGCTCTTCGGTTAAGCTACAACCCACCAACACTAAAAAAACGAAATAAACTAACAGACGCATATTTGCCATCCTCTTTCAACATGACAAATTTAAAGCAATAATTATGCCTAACTATTATTATTGGCGAGATTTACTTTGATAGTCTAGAAACGAGAAACTCTGATACCAGTTTGGTTATTTAGCTGTTCCTGGCAGTTGCTCCTGCATTGCCCTACCCTCTGCATCCATACAATCGTAAATAAGTAATTTTTAACGCAGCTAGCTTCAGGCTTATCCCTTTAAGTGGTTTCTGTATTTCGGGTTGGTATTTATCTAAGCGAATAAGCCTTTTAATGATAGGTCTGCTTGCTGTTTATAATCGCTACTCAGGCCGAGTATGTGAGGCTGGTAATTATGAAGAGCAAAGTAGCTGCGATTATTATTTAATACAAAAAGCAATAGTTAAAGCATCTCCCCAACAAATGTTGCAGTTACACATGACTGACCCATTTTTTTAGCAATCTCACAAAAAGCGCTGGCCTGGCTGTAGTTTTTAAATGGTCCTGCACGCAGCGCATACAAAGTGACTCCCTTTTGATCACGCTGTTTAAAGCGAAAACTAAGCCCTTGTAAAGCATTAGGATAATCACGTTTTAGCTTCAATACTTGATGACTCACTTTATTCACTGACAAATATAGCCCCAGCTGCACACCTGCAGCTTGATTACTGTCAGTAGCGAGCTCAGGTTGCACTTGCTGCTTAGTGTAAACAGGCTCATCTTGCTCTTGCGTCATCATACACGCTGCCAAAGTTGATAAACTTAAGATAATGAACAAATGCCTAAGAAAAGTAAAAAAAATCATGTAAACGTCAACTCTAAAAAATAGGTATAAATTCTAGCAAACAAAATGCCAACCCAATTAAAAAGAATTACATTAAAAGTAAACGCGATTATCCGTGTACTTGCTTACGAAGCAATCGATCCCTTGACGTTTTATGGCTTCGCAGTCTGCTTGTGCGTTTTTAAAATACTTGTAACCACCATATTTAAGACGATAAAACGTGTGTTGATCAACAGTAGCGGTTTCAATATTTAAAATAGGCTCACCTTGAAAAATATTGGGGGCACGCTTGGTCATTTTTTTAACAGAATAAGCGAGTAATGGCTTTGATTGAACCGATGCAAGTTGTACAGCAAAGGCATATTCATGTTTAAACGGTTGCTCAATTAACGTGCTATTCAATGAACCAGCAGAAACTGTTTCAAGCGCTGCGTGTTGGTTAACTAAAGAGGGAGAGCTATCTACTTTTATAATATTTTGACTCAACAATTGCACAAGGTGCAATAAAGGCCATTGTTTAGGGGAAAGAAAAGAGGTTGTCGTATTATTGCAACCTGACACAGTCAAACACGCCACTAGGCATATACTGTAACGTAAAGGCTTCACACAACATTTCATAATCAGAGTTCTTAAACATACCATAAAAAATTTCTTCTCATTCAAGAAGACTCGCTGTTAGCACTTACCTGTACACCAAGGCGAATAAGATCATTTTAGGTATCAAATAAAAATACTAACACATTGTTTTTTATTTAGCGTTTCAAAAAGCGGCCATGAAAAAATATCCACTTCAAGTCTACGTCCTAAAATGGCAAATAATGCAATGAGCTAGGTTTCAACACTTGAGTAGAATAAATTATCAATCAATATGCAATGAAACATTTTAATTACATTCAATCATAACAATGTGTTAGGACAAAGGTATATCAGAAAAGTCATTATTTGCATAATGAACAAAAAATTAGGAAGGTAAATAAACATAAAAAAAGTGCCGTATAGGCACTTTTTTTATTATTTTTAATTAGATAGCTTAACTATTTAACAAGCGATTTAATAAAGTCGCTTAATTCATCTTTAAATTCTTCTCTGCGAAGCGCAAATTCAACAATTGCTTTTAAGTAGCCAATCTTGCTACCACAGTCATGGCTTTTGCCTTTCATTGAATAAGCATCAACAATTTCTTTTTCCATCAACATAGCAATAGCGTCAGTTAATTGAATTTCATCGCCGGCACCTGCTGGAGTTTTTGCAAGTAGTGGCCAAATATTTTTGCTTAATACGTAACGGCCAACAACCGCAAGGTTTGAAGGAGCCTGATCAACTGGCGGTTTCTCAACCATGTTTAAAATAGCTGCACTTTCGCCTTGCTGAATTTTTGCATCGCCTAGGTCAACAACACCAAATTTGTCTACTTCGTTTTTTGGCACAGGCTCGACCATAATTTGGCTCTCACCTGTTTTTTCAAAGCGTTGGATCATCTCTGCTAAGTTGTCTTTTTTAAGATCGCTTGCTACATCATCAATGATCACATCAGGTAAAATAACCACAAATGGTTCATTACCAATAATCGGAGCTGCACAGTTGATAGCATGACCTAGCCCTTTCGCTTCACCCTGACGAACATGAATGATGGTTACATCTTTAGGGCAAATTGATTGTACCTCAGCAAGTAATTGGCGTTTAACACGCTTCTCAAGAGTCGCTTCTAACTCGAAGCTCGTGTCAAAATGGTTTTCAATTGAGTTTTTACTTGAATGGGTAACTAAAACAATTTCTTTAATACCAGCCGAAATCGCTTCATTCACTACGTATTGGATCAAAGGACGGTCGACAATAGGCAACATTTCTTTTGGAATCGCTTTCGTTGCAGGTAACATTCGCGTGCCAAGGCCAGCAACTGGGATCACAGCTTTCATTGATTTCTCCTTAAATTTTATTGTTCTTACACTGAAAACGGATACTTAATTGCATCGTGACACTGATAACCTACTACTTCAAAATCGTCTTTTGTAACCCAGGTTTCAATGTCTTCTAGTGATTTAATATTTGGGTTTATTTTTAATTCTGGCGACGCGAAAGGCTCACGCTTAAGCTGCACATCACGCATCAACTCCAGTTGATTTTCGTAAATATGCGCATTAGCAATTTTATGGTATGCCTTGCCCGGTTTGTGCCCTGTGATTTGTGCAACTAAAGCAAGTAACACAAAACATTGTATTTGATTAAAGTTTAAGCCTAGCGGCACATCACAGCTGCGTTGATATGATGTTAAGTATAGAGTATCACCCAACAAAGAAAAGGTATGAGTGTGCATGCAAGGGCGTAAACAGCCCAGCTCAAACTCACCAGGGTTATAAAAAGTGATGATCTCACCGCGATCATCAATACCTTTTGATAAGTTATCAATAACCTTTTTTAGCTGATCAAGGTGGCTGCCATCAGGGCGTTGCCAACTACGGCCTTGCACACCATATACACGACCCATGTCGTCTTCGCCGCGACGATGGGGGTTTTCGAGCCAAGCCTTATTCTCGTTAGCGTTTGCATTCCAAGTCATGCAGCCAATTTCACGAAACTGTGCAGCGCTATCGTAACCACGCAAGTAACCAAGTAACTCTGCGATTGCAGCCTTATAAAAGCTCTTGCGTGTAGTGATCAGTGGAAACTTATTGTTTGCCACATCATACTCAAGATCGGCATTAATAACGGTTAAACATTTGGTGCCAGTGCGCTTATTTTCAACCCACACACCTTCATCAACGATGCGTTGACATAAATCTAAATACTGTTTCATTGATTAGCTCTTGTTATGCTTTGCTTGCCACGCTGTGTTGCGGCTTTTTATAGGCCCATATTAACAAACCAAGGCCACCGATGACCATTGGCAATGATAAGATTTGTCCCATTGAAATAACGCCTGCGAATAAACCTAAATGAGCATCTGGCTCACGGAAGTATTCAACAATAAATCTAAACACACCATAACCAAGTAAGAACACCCCAGCAACACTGCCCGCTGGACGTGGCTTTTTAATAAACCATTGTAAGATTAAAAACAGCACTAACCCTTCTAAAAAAGCTTCGTATAATTGTGATGGATGACGAGGCTCTGGACCACCTGTAGGGAAGATAAACGCCCATGGCACATCAGTTACTCGGCCCCATAATTCACCATTGATAAAGTTACCTATACGCCCTGCAAGTAGGCCAAGCGGCACTAAAGGTACAACAAAATCGCCTACTTCAAACAATGACTTTTTACGTGTCCACGCAAATATAGCTATTGCTGTAATAACACCTAGCGTACCACCATGGAAAGACATGCCGCCTTGGTCAATTCTGAATAAATAAAGCGGGTTTTCAATAAAATAACTAAACTGATAAAACAATACATAGCCAACACGACCACCGAGTATTACCCCGAGCATGCCGTAAAATAGCAGGTCACTTACTTGTTCTTTTGTCCAACCTGAGTTTGGCTTTTCTGCTTGGCGATTAGCAAGCCACATTGCCAAAGCAAAACCAATTAAATACATTAAACCGTACCAACGTACGCTGAGCGGGCCTACCGAAAAAATAACCGGATCGATATCTGGAAATTGAAGAGCCATATAAATAAAAACCTTTAACTGAACACCATTTTAAGCGCAATTATGACAAGTAAGAGCGCAAATACTTTTTTTATTGTTGCCACTGGCAAGTAATGCGTTGCTTTAGCACCTATTGGTGCAATCAGCGACGAGGTAACCACAATCCCCACTAAAGCAGGTAAATATACAAACCCAGCAAATCCATCACTGAATGATGTTAATTGCCATCCAGCAGAGACATAGCCCACTGAACCAAACAGCGCAATGACAATACCACATGCAGCAGCACAACCAATGGCCTTTTTTATATCAACAGAAAAATAATGCAGTAACGGCACAATTAAAGCACCACCACCAATACCAATAAGTCCTGATAAAGCCCCCATTATGGCACATAAAAAGCCTAAAATGGGGCCTGAAGGTAATGGTTTTTCACTAGCCGCTTTAGCTCGGGTTGATAACACCATTCTGAGCGCAATAAACACCACGCTGCCAGCAAATACAAAACGTAATAATTGTTCAGGAATAAAGCTTGCTGCAAAGCCACTGATCAATGCGCCAAGCCCAACCCCAGTCATCACCCAAGGGGCAATTTGCCAAGGCACATTAGCATTGCGATGATGAGCAAGGGCTGAAGAAGTTGAAGTAAAAATAATGGAAGCTAACGATGTTGCAATGGCAATGACTAAAACATGACTTGGATCAGCAACGTTAAATGACACTAGCAGCGCACTAAGAACAGGAACAATAATTAGTCCACCGCCAATCCCAAGCAACCCGGCTAAAAACCCCACTACGCTTCCTAAAATTGCGCAGTACACCATTAAAAGTATTACGTCATGCATAGCACACTCAAATATTCAGTTTGTTATATACATATACTAAACTAATATATATACCCAAACCACCTCAAGATGCGAGTTTCAGTTGGAATTAAAAGCGATTTAGGCAAGGCATTGATTGCAAGTAATAGTGGTTCTATTGTTAAAATCAATAACGCAGTATAAATCGCTTTTAAACCAACCCTTTGGGCGTTTCACAGCACAATTTGACGTCATGATTGCCCTTGGCTTGGGGTGTAAAATAATTCCCCCAGTTGATGCTCTATCATGAAGTTGCGCGTTAATCTAAGTACGTGTTTTGCCGTTGGCTGCATTAAACACTCTGCAAGTAACTTTTCCATATCACTGACATTTAAACGTCTGAGCACAAACTTAATTTTACTAATTGATGAATAGTTCATACTCAAGCTTCGATAACCCATAGCAATGAGCAGTAATGCGCCTTCTGGGTCGCCGCCTAGCTCACCACATAAACTAAATGGCAGTTCATGTTGATGACACTCTTGGGCAATTTTTAACAACACCCGCAGCACACTAGGATGGTATGGATTAAACAACTCGGCAACGCGAGCATTAGAACGGTCAACTGCGAGCATATATTGGGTTAAATCATTACTACCCACTGAGCAAAAATCGACTTTTTGTGACCACTCTTCGAGCATAAATACACTTGAAGGAACCTCAAGCATCACCCCGACTTCTGGGCGTTCAATAGCTTGCTCTGGATATTGCTCACTTAATTCAAAGTATGCTTGTTCAAGCAACTTTAATGATTCATCAACTTCTTCTGAACCGCTGATCATCGGCAGCATTATTTTTAAATTACCTAAACCAATATTCGCTTTTAACATGGCTCTAAGTTGATCTAAAAAAAGTTCAGGGTGATCAAGAGTAACGCGTATACCGCGCCAACCTAAAAACGGGTTTTCTTCTGTTATGTTGAAGTAGTCTAATACTTTATCGCCACCAATATCTAAAGTACGCATCACCACAGGGTTCGGGTGATAGCTGGTTAGTACTTCGCGGTACCAAGTTTCTTGATCAGATTGGGAAGGAAACTGGCCTTTTTGCATAAACCAAGCTTCAGTACGATAAAGCCCGACACCGTCGCAGAAAGGTTTATTATCATGCTCAGTGTTTAACTCAAGGCCAGCATTTAGTAGTAAGCTAATGTGCTCACCATCACGCGTTACAGCTTCTAAACTTTGCTCTGCAAAAAAGCGATCATTTAATAGCGTTTCTTGGTATTTAAGTTGGCTATATTCTTCGTGTAACACTTGCGAAGGAGAAATATATAAACGCCCCGCATAGGCGTCTAAAATCATTGGTTTGCCTTCAAACTGCAATAACGGCACATCTTCAATACCCCAAATAGCTGGGATCCCCATCGCGCGGGTTAAAATTGAAGCATGGCTGTTCGCAGCCCCGTTCACACTCACCACCCCTGCTAAATGCCCTTTTGGCACTTCTGCAAGCATTGCTGGTGTCAGCGTACTAGCAATTAAAATAGTATCTTTAGGGTAAGGCTTTGCTGCATGTTCGGTATTCACTAAGTGATGTAAAACCCGCAAGCCGATATCCTTAACATCAACGGCACGTTCTTTGATGTATGGGTCTTGCATGGCATTAAACTGTGAAACAAGCTTTTCGATTACAATTTTAAGTGCACTTTTAGCACTCCACCCCTGTTGAAGCTGGGCTTCAACATTTTGTCCTAGACTTTTGGCATCAAGTAATTGTTGGTACACATCAAATACAGCAAGCGCTTCTTGAGGTATTGAATCGCTAAGTGTCATCGATAAGGTGTTAAACTCGTTACGCGTCGCAGCAACAGCTTGAGTGAATAACTTACGCTGAGCGCTGATGTCATCGTCTTTTTGTAATTCGATAGACGTAAAATCTAGCTTTGGGATCACCACGAAGGCTTCGCCTATCGCTATGCCTGGTGCACTCGATACTCCTTTAAGTACCGAAGTCTGATGGGCAAAATCATCTAGCCTTAGTAACTCTTTTATTTCTGCATGGGCTAGCTGAGAAGCAAGTTGTGCCGAAAGCGTAATTAAAAATGACTCTTCGTCAGGGCTAAAAACTCGCGCTAATTTTTGCTGAACTACAATAACGCCTAAAACCTTTTTTTGGTGCACGACAGGCACTGATAAAAACGCGTTATAGCCTTCTTCATTAACTTCTGGCGAGAGTTTAAAGCGAGGATGTGACTTTGCAAAAGCAATATTGATGGGCTCTTCACGCTGCGCAACAAGCCCAACGAGACCTTCAGTAAAGCCTATACGAAACTTTCCAACCGCATCTGGGTTGAGGCCTTGGGTGGCCATCAATACAAAGTTGTCTTGACTGTAATCTGCAAAATAAATCGAGCAGCACTGTGTTTGCATGGCATCTTTTACCATTTGCACAAAACACGCTAGCGCACTGTTTAAGTCCGCCTGTTGCGACACTGCCTCAGCAATTGATCTGAGCGTGGCTAACATGATGCTGCTCCTATAATTTAGATAAGGCAGGCCTTATCGTTTTTGTCGCCAATGATCTTTTTGTTGCTCTCGTTTATTAAACGGCATTGCAAACGGAGCAAACTCTTTCATTACTCGACGATATACATCGCGCTTAAACGAAACAACTTGCCTAACCGGATACCAATAACTCACCCATCGCCAATCATCAAACTCGGGGTGATGAGTTTTAAGTAAATCTACATCTTCATCTTTACAACGAAGTTTCAGTAAAAACCATTTTTGTTTTTGTCCAATACATACAGGACTTGAGTCTCTGCGAATTAAACGTTTGGGTAGTTTATAGCGTAACCAATGTTTTGAACTTGCGACGATCTCGACGTCTTCAGGAAGCAAGCCCACTTCTTCGTGTAATTCTCTGTACATGGTTTGCTCTGCTGTTTCACCATCGTCCACACCACCTTGGGGAAATTGCCAAGAGTGTTGACCATAACGACGAGCCCAAAATACTTGTCCCTGATTATTGCAAATTACAATTCCGACATTGGCACGAAAACCTTCGGCATCAATCACCTTAGTGCCTCATTTGTAAGTCGATTTTTATTGATTGTTCCACATAACCCGCGATACAGCAAACACTTTACACCCAAGCACAAAGGAGATTTAAAATAACTCATTTAACACGCCCATTTAATCAAGGTGTTACAAAGCTATTTTGATAAAAATACGCTGTTTGAATAAAATAACTATTTACAACCTCTTTTTTACCATCTTACCCACAGCTTGTGCATAACTTTTATAAAACATGCCTAATTTGCAAACAAATCCACAATCCACAGTTGAAATATCCACTTTCTCCACAGAAACTGTGGATAAACATGTTTATATATCTGTATTTATACAAACAACTAATCACTTAATATCGAAGCACAACGCAACAAAACAACTAAAATATATAAATTTCAACTGGTTATACAATCAAGCCCACATATTCCACTGGTTATTTTTAGCTCACACTTAACATGCGCAAAAAACACCCAAACACAAAGATATCCACTAAGGCGCGCATTTGCTATCATGAACCGGATAATTAGACAATCAAATAAACGCCTTATGCGACCAATAAAACCCGCTTCTATAAACGAATTAATGCAACGTGTTGATGCTATTGCCGGCCTTACCCTAGGGCAATTAGCTGAGCAATACCAATTTAAAACACCTGACGATTTACTGCGTGAAAAAGGCTGGACAGGGCAACTTATCGAATATGTGCTTGGCGCAACAGCAGGCTCAAAACCAACACCTGATTTTGAAGAGTTAGGAATTGAATTAAAAACACTGCCTATTTCGTTTAAAGGTAAGCCACTCGAAACAACATTTGTGTCAGTTACACCGCTACTAAATGTTACAGGGATGACTTGGCAGCAAAGTACTGTGCGTAAAAAGTTGAATCATGTTTTATGGTTACCTATTTTAGGCGAGCGCGAGATACTGCCTTTTCACCGCACTATAGGCAGTGGCTTTTTGTGGCAGCCAAGTGCAGAGCAAGATGCCCTTTTACAAAGGGACTGGGAAGAACAAATGGAGCTAATAGCCCTTGGTCGCGTTGATGAAATTTCGGGGCACTTAGGCGATGTTATGCAAATAAGGCCAAAAGCAGCCAATAGCAAAGCACTTACTGATGCAATTGGCCCCAATGGCCAAATAATACAAACCCTACCTCGCGGCTTTTATTTAAAAACCAGCTTTACTGGCGAGATCTTAAAACAGCAATTTCAGCTATAAAAAAACCTCCCGCAGGAGGTTTTTAAAGTCTCAATGAGCTAAGCCAAATTACTGACCTTTAACTTCTTTAAGACCATTGTAAGGTGCTTTTTCACCTAGTACTTCTTCAATGCGAAGTAATTGGTTGTACTTAGCAATACGGTCAGAACGGCTTAATGAACCCGTTTTGATTTGACCTGCCGCAGTACCTACTGCTAAATCAGCAATTGTTGCATCTTCTGTTTCACCTGAACGGTGTGAGATAACAGCTGTGAAGCCAGCATCTTTAGCCATCTTGATAGCAGCAAGCGTTTCAGTTAATGAACCGATTTGGTTGAACTTGATAAGGATTGAGTTAGCAATACCGTTATCAATACCACGCTTTAAGATCTTCGTGTTAGTTACGAAAAGGTCATCACCAACTAATTGTACTTTGTCGCCAATTAGTTTTGTTTGGTGAGCAAAACCATCCCAATCAGACTCGTCTAAGCCATCTTCAATTGAAACAATTGGGTATTGCTCTGTCAGATCTTTAAGGAAGTGGTTAAACTCTTCAGAAGTGAATTTTTTACCTTCGCCTTTAAGGTCATAGATATTAGCTTCTTTGTCGTAGAACTCAGATGCCGCACAGTCTAATGCTAGCGTGATGTCTTTACCAAGCTCGTAACCTGCATTTGCAACAGCGACTTTAATTGCTGCAAGTGCCGCTTCGTTTGACTCAAGGTTAGGAGCAAAACCACCTTCGTCACCAACTGATGTAGAGTGACCTTCAGCTTTAAGTACTTTTGCTAAGCTGTGGAATACTTCAGCGCCCATACGTAATGCTTCACGGAAGTTTTTAGCGCCAACTGGCTGGATCATGAATTCTTGAATATCAACAGAGTTATCAGCGTGCTCACCACCATTGATGATGTTCATCATAGGTAATGGCATAGAGTAAACACCTGGTGTGCCGTTAAGGTCTGCAATGTGCTCATAAAGCTCAACGCCTTTTGAGTTTGCAGCCGCTTTAGCTGTTGCTAAAGACACAGCTAAGATAGCGTTAGCACCTAGTTTTTCTTTGTTTTCAGTACCATCTAAGTCAAGCATTACTTGGTCAACCGCTTTTTGATCAACTGCGTTTTGACCTTTAAGCGCTTCAGCGATTTCGTTGTTGATATAGCCTACTGCTTTTAAAACACCTTTACCTAGGTAACGTGCTTTATCACCATCACGTAATTCAAGCGCTTCGCGAGTACCTGTTGATGCACCAGATGGTGCTGCAGCACGGCCCCATGAACCATCAGCTAAATGTACATCAGCTTCAACAGTTGGGTTACCACGCGAGTCCATGATTTCGCGACCAATCACTTTTACGATTTCTGACATCTTGATTCCTCTTTTCCCGAAAATGGTGAGTTAGTGCCAATTTTATTAATTATCCTTAATGCCATTGGCTTATTAAAACAAATAAGCCGTGCATAAAGCACGGCCTATTAAAATTACGATGACGCTTTTTGGTGAGTGTGTGCAGCTGCGACAAACCCTTCAAATAGCGGGTGACCATCACGTGGTGTTGACGTGAATTCCGGGTGGAATTGCGCGGCAATAAACCAAGGGTGATCTTTATTCTCGATAATTTCGACTAATTTCTTATCTTCAGATAAACCAGTGAAACTTAAGCCTGCTTTTTCAAGCTGCTCTACGTAGTGATTATTCACTTCGTAACGGTGACGGTGACGCTCTACAATCTCGTCGCTACCGTACACTTCGCTTACTTTAGAGCCTGGTGTTAAATGACACTTCTGTGCGCCTAAACGCATAGTACCACCTAAGTCAGATTGCTCATCACGCACTTCAACGTTACCGTCAGCATCTTGCCACTCAGTGATTAGACCAACCACAGGATGTGCTGATTTAGCGTTAAACTCGGTTGAGTTTGCATCTTCAAGGCCTGCAACGTTACGCGCATATTCAATAAGCGCTACTTGCATACCTAAACAAATGCCTAAGTAAGGAACTTTGTTTTCACGTGCATATTTAGCCGCTAAGATCTTACCTTCAACACCACGACCGCCGAAGCCACCTGGTACTAAGATAGCGTCAAGGTGAGAAAGTAACTCAGTACCTTTGCTTTCTAAGTCTTGTGAATCAACGTATTCGATGTTCACGGTTAAACGGTTTTTCAGACCTGCATGCTTTAATGCTTCGTTTACTGATTTATACGCATCTGGTAGTTCGATGTATTTACCAACCATACCAATTGTCACTTCACCTGTTGGGTTAGACTCTTGATATAACACTTGTTCCCACTCAGATAAATCTGCTTCTGGGCACTCAAGATAGAAACGACGACATACGAAGTTATCTAATTCTTGTGACTTAAGTAACGCAGGGATCTTATAGATGCTTTCTACGTCTGGTAATGAAATAACAGCTTTCTCTTCAACGTTAGTGAAAAGTGCGATTTTCGCGCGCTCGTTATTTGGTAGTTTGCGATCAGAACGACAGATTAAGATATCTGGTTGGATACCAATCGAACGTAATTCTTTTACAGAATGTTGTGTTGGCTTAGTTTTAACTTCACCTGCAGGGCCTAAGAATGGCACAAGCGTTAGGTGGATAAACAACGCGCGCTCACGGCCAATTTCAGTGCCAAGCTGACGAATTGCTTCTAAGAATGGTTGTGACTCGATGTCACCAACTGTACCGCCAATTTCAACGATTGCTACATCGCGACCTTCAGCACCGTCGTATACACGTTGCTTAATGTCGTTTGTGATGTGTGGAATAACCTGAATTGTTGCACCAAGGTACTCACCACGACGCTCACGTCGTAATACATCTTCATAAACACGACCTTGTGTGAAGTTGTTGCGGCTAGTCATCTTGGTACGGATGAAACGCTCATAGTGACCTAAGTCAAGGTCAGTTTCTGCACCGTCTTCAGTTACAAATACTTCACCGTGCTGAATTGGGCTCATAGTGCCTGGGTCAACGTTAATGTAAGGATCCAGCTTTAAAATAGTCACATTAAGACCACGTGCTTCTAAAATAGCGGCTAATGACGCTGCTGCAATACCCTTACCCAACGAAGAAACAACCCCGCCAGTTACGAAGATAAATTTTGTACTCATGCGAACCCTAGAATATCAGGAATTAAAAGGAATAATATAGAATCAAGACGGGGCGATATTGTAGCAAAGGCACTGCTATCAATCCAGATAAAATTAGCAAATAAGTGCACAAAAAACGAGCTTAACCATACTGTACCCAACCTGTTCTACAACACACTCATTTTAACTGCTTTTTAATGGCTTCCCATGCGTTGTCCATTTCTTCAAGACTAGCCGTTTCTAAACTTTGGCCACGCTCCTGTAAATAAGCGGCTACTTTTTCAAAGCGTGACGCGAACTTAGCATTGGCACTTCGTAATAATTGCTCTGGATCGCGCTTGATATGACGCGCTACATTCACTGTTGCAAACAGTAAATCACCAATTTCTTCGGCGCTGTGCTCAGAATGTGGATCATGAGCTAGCGCTTCTTTTACTTCGTCTACTTCTTCCGCAACTTTATCAAGTGCCCCATGATAGCTTGGCCAATCAAACCCTAGGCTTGCCACACGCTGTTGAATCTTCTTCGCTTTTGACAGTCCCGGCATCGCATCAGGTATATCTTGCCAAAGGCTCATTTGTGGTGAGGCTGATTTTTCTGCTCGCTCTTGTGCTTTTATAGCCTGCCACTGCGCAGAAAGTTCAGCATCCGATAGATCACTTTGCTCTGCAAATACATGGGGATGACGACGCACTAATTTATCATTAAGCGTATTAGCCACATCGGCAAAATCAAATAACCCTTGTTCTTTAGCAAGCTGAGCATAAAAAATAACTTGAAACAGTAAATCGCCAAGCTCACTTTTAAGCTCAGTAAGCTCACCTTTTTCAATGCAGTCTGCTACTTCGTAAGCTTCTTCAAGGGTGTGCGGCACAATCGATTTAAAATCTTGTTTTAAATCCCACGGGCACCCAGATTCTGGGTCCCGTAGTTTGGCCATAATCGCTAACGACTGCTCAATGGCATGTTTATCACTCATTACGAATGACCACGCTTTGCTTCATGGACACCTTCAATTTGGTGTAACTTCGACAATAAGCGGTTGGTGCTTGATAAGTCATGAACTTCAACCTGCATTGAAAACAGTGCAAGTTGCTTATCTTCAACCGTGTTAACGTTCATGTTCAGCACATTTACTTTTTCGTTTGCAAGTACTGAGCTGATATCTCGAATTAGCCCAGAACGATCGGTGGCTTCAACTTTAATAGTTAATGAGTACGAGCCATTTACATCGTCTGACCAGCTTACTGATATCACTCGCTCTGGGTGTTTATCACGTAGTTTTTCGAACGAATCACAATCTTCACGGTGAACCGCAATCCCTCGGCCTTGGGTGATATAACCAATAATTTCATCGCCTGGCACAGGTCGGCAGCATTTTGCTACGTGGCTCATTAAACTACCTACCCCATCAACAACGATACCGTTTTTATCGCCGGTTACACTTTTCGGCTTTTTAAACTTAATTTGTGGCTCGTCATCATCACGGTCACTAATAAAGTTTAATAACTGATTTAAACGAACATCCCCAGCACCAACAGCCACCATTAAATCTTCAAGGCCACGCAAATTAAAGCGCTCAATTGCTGGCGCCAGATCTTTAGTTGTTAGGTCTAACTTTTGTAGCTCAGTCTCTAAAATTTCTTTACCCGCGCTTAAATTTTTATCTCGGTCTAGTTGCTTAAACCAATGATGTATTTTAGAGCGTGCACGCGACGACTTGATATAACCTAGTGATGGGTTTAACCAATCACGACTTGGGTTGGCCTGCTTTTGAGTTAAAATTTCAACCTGATCCCCGGTACTTAACTGGTAAGTGAAAGGCACAATCTTGCCAAACACTTTTGCACCAATACAGCGGTGACCTACATTTGAGTGAATGTAATAGGCAAAATCAAGCGGTGTCGCACCCAGTGGTAAATCATAAATATCTCCTTTGGGTGTGAACACATAAACGCGGTCTTCTACTACTTGGTTTTTAAGCTCTTCGGCTAAGTCACTGCCATCAACAACTTCTTCTTGCCATTGCAGTAGTTTGCGTAACCAGCTAATTTTTTGTTCATAGCCCGAACCTCGACCTGGTAGCGCTCCCTCTTTATACATCCAGTGCGCAGCTACACCTAACTCTGCATCTTGATGCATTTCGCTAGTACGAATTTGAATTTCGACGGTTTTACCTTCAGGGCCAAAAACCACGGTATGAATTGACTGATAGCCGTTTTGCTTCGGTGTTGCGATGTAATCATCAAATTCTTTATTCAAATGACGCCAGTTGGTATGCACAATACCTAATGCGGCATAACAATCTTGCAAGCGTTCCACCACAATGCGCATAGCACGAATATCAAAAAGCTGATCAAACTCGTAGTTTTTCTGCGCCATTTTTTTATAAATGCTGTAGATATGCTTAGGACGGCCATAGACTTCACCTTCAATGCCTGCTTCAGCTAGTTTTGACTTTACTAAAGCAACCATATTTTCCATGTAAGCTTCACGAGCAAGGCGCTTATCATCAAGCTGTTTTGCAATGTTTTTATAGGTATCTGGGTGCAAATAACGGAACGATAAGTCTTCAAGCTCCCACTTAAGTTGACCAATCCCTAAACGATTAGCCAGCGGAGCAAAAATATCACGTGTTTCTTTGGCGGCAATAACGCGCTCTTCTTCACTTGCGTCTTTAACATCACGCAAGTGACATACTTGTTCTGCGAGTTTAATCACCACGGCGCGCACATCTTCAACCATGGCTAATAGCATACGGCGGATATTATCGATTTGTACTGTACCTTTACCTTGATGGGCTAAGGTACTAATAGTGGCCATTTGGCTGACGCCGGTTAGTAATAACGCAACGTGATTACCTAACTTTTCGGTGACTGTCTCAATTGAGATTTTTTCGGCTAAAAAGTAAGGGGTCAAAAATGCGGTTGCCAGCGAATCAGCGTCTAAGTTCAGCTCGGCTAAAATTTCCACCATTTCGATTGCGGTATTTTCACGTTTTGCATCGTCACAATGCTGGCACAAATCATGAGCCTGCTTTAATAGGATTTGTTTATCTTCTGTTAGCGCTAACAGCTCGATACGGCTGGCAAAATCACTCGGCTTTGTAAGCTGATGTGACTGTCTAGTGGCTACCATAGTGCGCTTTACCTCCTGTGAAATAACGCCATCGTTTCAATATGCCCGGTATGCGGGAACATATTCATTAGCCCTATTTTCTTAATGCTAAAGCCTGCTTGTAAAATAATCGCACTGTCACGGGCTAAAGTAACAGGATCACAAGAGACGTATAAAATCGTTTTAAACTGGGTTAGTGGTAACTGCTCTAAAATGGCCATCGCCCCAGTGCGTGACGGGTCAAGGACTAACACATCAAAATCATCACTAAACCAAGCTGCTGATTTCATTGGCTGTGTTAAATCAAAACAGTAAAAATCGGTATTCGACAAAGAGTTAGTTTGCGCATTTTGTTTGGCTAATGCAACCGCAGAATCAACACCTTCAACACCAATAACATATTTAGCATACTTTGCCATTAATAATGAAAAGTTACCAATACCACAAAACAAATCCAATACCTGCTCATGACCTTGTAAATCAAGCCACTGTTTTGCTTGATGCAGCATAGCTTGGTTCACTTGCGGGTTAACTTGAATAAAGTTCTCAAGGCCAAACTCAAAACGTAAATCATAAGCTGGTATCTGGTAGTACGGCATTGGATGGTCACTGTGATCAATTTCACCACTTTGTGATTGCCACACAACACGCCAGCTATATTCATCACACGCCGCTACAACAATGGCTTTTAACTCTGCATTAATAGCTTTGGTATGCCTAATAACCACAAAAGCCGCGTTATCAGCTTCGCATAATTGTAAGTGGCTAATACTATCTAGACCTGAATGACTGTTGATAAGAACATCAAAGACCGAAAAAACATCTCTAAAAGTGCCAGTAAGTACATCACAGTTCTCAATGCTAACCAGTTGCTTAGAGCCTTGAGCTCGATATCCTACGCGCATTTTTTTGGCGGCTTTGTCGTGCATTACGGCAATACGCGCAGAGCGACGATAATGATGCTCATCACTCAGTAAAGGCGCTTGCCAGTTTAAATTATCAGCTTTGGCAAATTTACTAAACAACTGACTTACCGCTGCTTGCTTTTCTACGAGCTGTTGTTTTGCATCGAGGTGTTGTAACTGACAACCACCGCATACCTGATAATGTTGGCAAAAAGGAGTAACCCTATGCTCTGAGGCTGATAGCACTTTTTTACAATCAGCACTGGCAAAACGTGCCTTATCTTCTATCAACAGTGCTTTTACTTCTTCGCCCGGCAAAGCACCATTAACAAAACAAACTTTACTCCCTTGTTTAGCAACGCCTCGACCTTGATGATCCATAGCGGTGACAGACAGGGTTAGCATTTTTTGTGAAACGGATTTCTTTTTGGCTTTGAAAATCTGTGCCATTGGGCAACACCTTAATTATTGATAAAGCGGAAGTAAGTATATACTCTTAAACAACGATAATAATGATAACAACATTCTTTATGACTAAATTTGGCTTACGTGACTCAGTCTTAACTCTCACTTTAATACCGACTGTGATCATAGGCTTGTTGCTGGGCGGTTATTTTACAATAAATCGTTACATTGAGCTCGATGAAATTTTATATCAACAAGGTGTGACAATAATTGAGCCGCTGGCTATAGCGGTTGAACAACCCTTGCTCAAGCGTGATAAACCGCTATTAACACGCCTAGTTAGTCATACCCATAACAAGCACTCCCCTGCTATTCAATCAATTGCTATTTTTGATGAGAACAATGAGCTTGTCATTTTTAGTAAATATCAAAGTGAGTTCAAAGAGTTTATAACCGATAACTCAGCGTCACTAGACGGTATTATTGTCAAAAATTCAGAGCACTACTTAACGTTTAAAACTGCCATTGTTAATCATAGTCGCCAAGATTCGATTTGGAACCACCATAGTTACCAAGCTTCATTGGGGACTGTGGTTATCATGCTCAACAAACAACAGGCTATCATTGGTCAGCAACGCGCACTGCTTATAAGTGGCATTGTCATTATTTTAGCGTTAGTACTGGCGACTATTTTGGCATTTAGACTTACCCGTATGTTTGTTCAACCACTTAATAAGTTAGTACTTGCTACCGACAGATTAATAGAAGGTAAAGTAGATACCGGTCTTGATAAAAAAATGTTTGGAGAGTTTGAGTTACTCAGAGAAGGCCTTAATACGATTTCGCAAACCATGGTCATGCAACGTGACGAAATGCAAAAACACATTGACCAAGCAACCTCTGATTACCGCGAAACACTCGAACAGTACGAAACCCAAAATATCCAGTTAAGTATCGCCAAAAAAGACGCGCAAGATGCTAACCGAGTAAAATCAGACTTTTTAGCTAAAATGAGTCATGAATTACGTACGCCTTTAAATGGTGTAATTGGTTTTACACGCCAGCTTTATAAAACCCCGCTAAATAAGCATCAAAAAGATTATCTTGATACCATTGAGCTGTCGGCCAACAGTTTATTGACCATTATTAGTGATATTTTGGACTTTTCTAAATTAGAAGCCGGTGCCATGGAGCTAGAATCAATGCAATTCCAGCTGCGTGACAATATCAATGAAGTTTTAACTTTATTGGCACCGAGCGCTCATGAAAAGCAACTTGAGCTATCAATTTTTATTCATCCACAAGTGCCTGATAACCTGACCGGTGACCCGACTCGCTTTAAACAAATCTTAATTAACCTGTTGAGTAACGCGATTAAATTCACTGAAAAAGGGTCGATTAAAGTGGATGTTGGCTACCGCTTGCTCGATGAAGAGCGCGCCTCAATTTTGGTCTCAGTGACTGATACAGGTGTAGGTATTCCTATGGATAAACAAGATGCGTTATTCACACCATTTGGCCAAGCAGACTCAAGTATTACCCGAAAATTTGGTGGTACTGGGCTTGGTTTAATCATCACTAAACATATTGTTGAAGCGATGAACGGTCGCATAACGCTTAACTCAGCTCCTGGCAATGGCACCTGCTTTACATTCAATGCGGTATTTAGAACGCCAAGTAATATAATTACCAGCGACTTACCTACTCAATCCTTAATTAATAAACGCGTGCTTTATTTAGAGCCGCATGAACACTCTCATCAAGCAACATTGTCGTTATTGAATGAATGGCAAATGCGGGTGACTGCGTGCACAGATGAAGAAAGTTTCTTAAACGAGATCAATAAAGATTTCAGCTATGACATCTGTATTATTGGTCATACTGCCACAATAGATGATATGCAGCAGCTGAAAAGCTACGTGAAAGCAGTTCGCCCTGCGACTGATTATTTATATATTATGCTCAATACTGTGTCACATAATATGCGTGAGGCATTTATTGGTAGTGGTGCTGATGCATGCCTTAGCAAGCCGCTTAACCACCGTAAACTGTGTGAAATATTGGCTGCACCTTATCGCCTTGATCACCCAGTACATAATATTGAACAGGGTGACGAAAAGCTTTTACCACTTAAAGTGTTGGTCGTTGATGACAATGACGCTAACTTAAAGCTTATTTGTACCCTTCTGGAAGAACAAATTGAGTTAATTGATACCGCCCATAATGGTTCTCAAGCCTATAGCTTAAGCAAAAGCCATAAATACGATTTAATATTTATGGATATTCAAATGCCAATCATGGATGGTATTACCGCTTGTAAGCTTATTCGCGAATCATCACTCAATGAAGATACCCCTATCATTGCAGTTACAGCGCACGCACTGGCGGGTGAAAAAGAGCAACTTCTTAAAGATGGCTTTAAAGGTTACTTAACCAAGCCTATCGATGAAGATATGCTAAAACAAATCATCAGCGATCATAGCCCGCAATCACCTATTAATCGTGAGCGAAGTAAAGCAGCTGCCGTTCATTCGGAGCCACCATTTGAAAGCGCTCGTCTTGATTGGCAATTAGCACTACAACGCGCAGGCGGTAAAGAAGAACTAGCACTTGAAATGCTTAACATGCTATTACTGAGCGTGCCGGAGACCTTGCGCCTGCTCAATGAAGCTATAGAAAAAGAAGATTGCGAACATGTACTTAGCATAGTACACAAGTTCCATGGCGCATGTTGTTATACCGGCGTACCAAAACTAAAATCACTTGCCGAAACTCTCGAAACAGCATTAAAAGGCGATTGCGATTTAAATTACATTGAGCCTGAACTGTTTGAGTTAATTGATGAGCTTAATAATTTGTTAAGCGATGCAGGTATGGAAGAGCAATAAAAGTTAGAAAGAATCTCAAGGAAGATAAATGTTTTTTATTTCATTTTTTGTTTTTGTATCGCTATCGTTCGTATGGTGCATAGTTTGTCATAAAAGGCTTGGTGTGATGGCAAACGATTACGTAAAGAACAATTACGCTGAACAGTGGCAAACATACGAAAGCCAAGCCCAATTAATGAAGGTAAAACCTAACTCGATGGTTATTCATTCAATTAAGAAAGGTAACTTGTCGGCAATAGATGATGGTGTTTTAAAAAGCTTTAAGAAAAAACATCAATATTTAGTGGCCCTACTCTGTCTTTCGCCTTGGCTTTCTTCATTACTTGCACAATTTATTGTTTATCTGAGTAAATAAAAACGCGGTGGATATCACATCCACCGCGCTCAGTATTCAAACTTGCCAGCGCCTATAAAAGGGCGGCAGTTTAAAGCTTATACCAATTCGCTTAATTAAGTAGTCTATTTTGAGGCAATAAAACCTCGTAGATAGCGACAGGTTTAATCCCTCAAAATGATTAATATTATTGCGGATTAGTATTAAAGCCTTGCTTCAATCATTAGGCGTTTCATATCGCTTACTGCTTTTTCTAAACCATCGATCGCTGCACGGGCAATAATTGCATGACCAATGTTTAACTCATAAATTTCTGGCATTGCCGCAATTGGTTTTACATTGTGATAATGAAGACCATGGCCGGCATTAACGATTAAACCTAGGCTATCAGCATATTGTACGCCGCTACGAATACGTTCAAGCTCCGTGTGTAGCTCTTCGTCATTCTCAGCATCGGCATAAGCACCTGTGTGAATTTCAACGTAAGGAGCATTACACGCTTTTGCAGCATCAAGTTGCGCGTTGTCGGCATCAATAAATAACGAAACCTTAATTCCTGCTGCTGTCAGCTTTTCTGTTGCAGCTTTTACTTTTTCAAAGTTACCTACAACATCAAGGCCACCTTCTGTGGTGAGTTCTTCACGTTTTTCAGGCACTAAACACACATAAGCAGGTTTCACTTCAAGGGCGATGTTGATCATTTCATCGGTGACTGCAATCTCAAGATTCATTCGTGTTTGAATTGTTTTTGCCATCACATATACGTCACGATCTTGAATATGACGACGGTCTTCACGCAAATGAATGGTGATACCATCTGCACCAGCATGCTCTGCAACAGCAGCGGCATGCGCAGGATCTGGGTAACTCGTGCCACGCGCTTGGCGTAAAGTGGCAATGTGATCAACGTTTACACCAAGAAGAATATCTTTCATTTTTTTACCTGTTTAAAACAACGATTCAAGGCTGAGTATCAGCCTACTTAATAAATAACTCACGGCTTTTTAATGGCTTTTTACCAAGTAAAGGCTTGAGTAGGTATCGACTTAATTGCTTAGCCATATATAACACATCAGGGGCGCTAAAGTCATGAGCCGCAATGGCATTTAATTGCTTTCCTGAAAAGCCACTATGGGGGTCGTCATGCAACAAAAAACCGTATTCAGCAAAATACTGATAATTTGCTGCATCGTTTATTTCATCCCCTTGCGCATCAACGCTAAAATCAACACCGTATCCTAGCATCTCTAGCAGTTGAAACTCATAGGAGCGCAGCACCGCTTGCAGGCTTTTAGTGGTCGACAACTCGTGTAAATGCTGTTTATAAAGATGATAAACACTTTCCATCGGCTCGTTGATTGGTACGATACGATTGGTTAATTCGTTCAAATAAAAACCACAATATAACTGGGTGCCAGTTAACATACTTTGCCCGCCATGGGGCTCAAAACGAGTGATGTATTTTAAATCAGACTTACCGCTGTATTGTACAAGCAGAGATTGGAAAGGTTGCAGTTGAGCTTTATGTTTAGTGGCCTGGCGACCACTAATACGAGCCAACATTCTCAGTTGACCAACGCCTTCTACCAGCATATCAAGCATAACTTGCGAGTCACTAAAAGGACGTCGATGCAGCAAGTATGCTGTGTAGAATTCGCTATCCATGGCGTGTAAGCTTTACTTAGTCTTCACCATAGCCAAGGCTACGTAGCGCACGTTCATCGTCAGCCCAACCAGATTTGACTTTTACCCAAAGTTCTAAAAATACTTTGTTATCAAGCATTTCTTCAAGGTCTTTACGCGCTTCACGACCGATAACTTTTAGCTTTTCGCCCTTGTTACCGATCACCATACGTTTTTGTGTTTCGCGCTCAACCAAGATAAGGCCATTGATTTGCCAAACACCATTATCGAGCCATTTAAACTGTTCTATTTCTACCGTGACAGAATAAGGTAACTCATCACCCATAAAACGCATCAGCTTTTCACGGATAACTTCTGCCGACATGAATCGCATAGAGCGATCTGTCACGTAGTCCTCAGGAAAATAAAATTCGCAAAGAGGAAGACGCTTAGTTACTTCAGCTTTGATTAGTTCAATATTTTTACCCTGCTTAGCAGAAACAGGAATAATACCAACAAAATCAAACTTTTCGCCCAAGAACTGCATGTGTGGCAGCACAAGATCGCGATCTTTTACTTGGTCGATTTTATTCATTACCAATAACACCGGACGACCACTTTGGCGTACTTTGTTAAGTACCATCTCATCGTCTTCGTTCCAGTGTGTTCCTTCAACCACAAAAATGATCAGTTCTACATCACCAATTGAACTTGATGCTGCTCTGTTCATTAAACGGTTAATGGCACGCTTTTCTTCTACGTGTAAACCCGGAGTGTCAACGTACACAGCTTGGTATTTACCTTCGGTATGAATACCCATAATACGGTGACGTGTAGTTTGCGGTTTACGCGAAGTAATCGACACCTTTTGCTCAACAATGTAGTTAAGTAAGGTCGATTTGCCCACATTTGGACGGCCTACAATGGCAATCATCCCGCAGTGTGTATCTAGCTCTGCAGGTGATTTAGAGATTAAATCATCAAGATTCATTTTTAAGTATCTTTAAGGCTTTTTCAGCGGCTTTTTGCTCTGCTTTACGACGCGAGCTACCCACTGAGATAATGCTATCCATCCCTTCAACAATACATTCAACCGTGAATGTTTGATTGTGCGCTTGGCCCTTTGTATCAATAACAGTGTAGCCTGGTAACGATAGTTTGCGCGCTTGTAAGTATTCTTGAAGTAATGTTTTCGGGTCTTTTTGGTTCAAACCTGGCGAAATTGCATCAAGGCGAGACTCATACCAGCTTAAAATAAGCTCTCCACATTGTTCAATGTTTGAGTCTAAGAACACCGCGCCAATAATCGCTTCAACAGCATCAGCAAGGGTTGATTCGCGGCGAAAACCGCCACTTTTCAATTCACCTGGGCCTAAGCGTAAGTAATCGCCCAAGCCAAATTCTAGGCCAAATTCAGCCAAGGTTTGTCCACGCACTAAGGTAGAGCGCATACGGCTTAAATCACCTTCACGTGCTTTTGGAAATTTATTATAAAGCGCATTAGCAATCACAAAACTCAAAATTGAATCGCCCAAAAACTCTAAGCGTTCATTATGTTGACCTTTATGACTGCGATGCGTCATTGCCTGCTCAAGCAACGCTTGATCAGTAAATGTATAACCTATTTTATTGTATAACTCTGTTACGTTTTTTTTCATCGTTACTGAATATTACCTAGGCGTTCAAAACGAACACCAGTTGGAACCCAGCTTGGTAAAAAGTCATCTGGGCCATTTTCAAATTCAAAACTCATCCATATAAAGACGGCTTTACCAACCAAGTTTTCTTTTGGTACAAAGCCCCAAAAGCGACTGTCTTGGCTATTATCACGGTTATCACCCATCATAAAATAATGATCGGCAGGAACCACCCACTCATCTGAGCGAGTACCCGGCTGCTGATAATAACGGCCTTTCATTTCAGGCGCTTGCGGGTTAATCAAGATATTATGATTGACTGTGCTTAGACCTTCTTCTAAACGCACCAAATTCATTGAACCTTGTTTGAACTCATCGCTATTGAGGATTTCCATATCAATTTTATTGTATTCATTACACAGCAACTCACCCTGTTGCGTAGCACCTTCTTCACATTTTGGCTGAATATAAAGGTGCTTGTTGCGATAAACAATCTTATCGCCAGGTAGACCTATTGCTCGTTTAATGTAATCAACACGCTCATCAAGTGGGTATTTAAATACAACAATATCACCACGCTCAGGCTCGTTTACATCAACTAGCTGACTGCGCCAAACTGGGTCTTTAATGCCATATGAGTACTTTTGAACAAGAATAAAGTCACCCACAAGTAAAGTTGGCATCATCGAACCAGATGGAATTTGAAACGGTTCAAAAATAAATGAGCGGAAGATGGTGATTGCCGCAATCATCGGAAAAATTGATTTAGCCGTTTCAGTAATACTTGGCTCAGGCGCAATTAATGCAGCGGTTTCTTCATCTAAATCACCACCTGCGGCATTTTGAGCAAGGGCAATTCGCTGTTGACGCTTAGGCGCAAACATAAAGTGGTCAATTAACCAAATTAAACCTGAGCCAAGTGTTAACAACACTAAGAAAATTGAAAAATAACCCGCCATGCATTAATTCCTATATCTACTTCTTATTATTTACCAACTTTAAGGATAGCTAAGAATGCATCTTGAGGAACTTCAACGTTACCTAATTGCTTCATTCGCTTTTTACCTTCTTTTTGCTTCTGTAGTAGCTTTTTCTTACGGCTCACGTCACCACCGTAACATTTTGCGATTACGTTTTTGCGTAATTGCTTAACTGTTGTACGTGCAATCACATGCTGACCAATCGCTGCTTGAATCGCAATATCAAACTGCTGACGTGGGATCAGATCTTTTAGCGCTTCCGCTAACTGGCGACCACGTGACTGCGCAATATCACGGTGCACAATAATAGCAAGTGCATCAACACGCTCACCATTAATTAGTACATCAACACGCACCATGTCTGAAGCTTGGAAATGCTTAAAGTTATAATCAAGTGATGCAAAACCACGACTTGTTGATTTTAACTTATCAAAGAAGTCCATTACTACTTCAGCCATCGGTAATTCGTACGTCACCGCAACTTGCTTACCATGGTAGCTCATTTTAGTTTGCATACCACGCTTTTCAACACAAAGTGTAATTACGTTACCCAAAAACTCTTGCGGAACTAAGATGTTAGCTTCAACAATTGGCTCACGGATTTCAATAATATTGTTTACCGGTGGTAGGTCAGACGGGTTATCTATTTGTTTAGTTCCGTCTTTTGTTTCTACTTCGTAGATTACTGTTGGCGCAGTAGTAATAAGATCAATGTCGTACTCTCGCTCAAGACGTTCTTGAATGATTTCCATGTGTAGCATACCTAAGAAACCACAACGGAAACCAAAACCAAGTGCTGTTGAGTTTTCTGGTTCGAAGAATAGCGACGCATCGTTCAAGCTTAGTTTATCAAGCGCATCACGGAATGATTCATAATCATCTGATGAGATTGGGAACATACCAGCATAAACCTGCGGTTTAATGCGTTGGAAGCCAGGTAAACGCTCAGGGGCAGAATTACGTTGAAGCGTAATAGTATCACCAACTGGTGCACCGTGGATTTCTTTAATACCCGCAATAACAAAACCTACTTCACCGGTTTTTAAGATACCCGTGTTGGTTTGTTTTGGAGTGAAAATACCCACTTTATCTGCGATATGAACTTGCTCATTCGACATGATCTTAATTTTATCGCCAGAGCGTAATTCACCGTGTTTGATACGTACTAATGATACAACGCCTTGATATGGGTCAAACCATGAGTCAATGATAAGCGCTTGTAGTGGCTTATCTTTGTCACCTACCGGTGGCGGAATATCTTTAACAATAACTTCTAATACTTCTTCAATACCAATACCTGTTTTAGCACTACATTGCACTGCATCTAGAGCATCGATACCGATAATATCTTCAATTTCTTCAGCTACACGAAGAGGGTCGGCTTGCGGTAAGTCGATTTTATTTAGAACTGGGATAACTTCTAAGTCCATTTCGATTGCTGTGTAGCAGTTTGCCAATGTTTGTGCTTCAACACCTTGGCCCGCATCTACAACCAATAATGCACCTTCACAGGCTGCAAGTGAACGCGATACTTCGTATGTAAAGTCAACGTGTCCTGGGGTATCGATGAAGTTTAACTGGTATGTTTCGCCGTCTTTAGCTTTATAATTTAGTGTTACACTTTGCGCTTTGATGGTAATACCACGCTCACGCTCAATGTCCATTGAGTCTAACACCTGCTGCTGCATTTCACGGTCTGTTAAACCACCACAAACTTGGATAAGACGGTCTGAGAGAGTCGATTTACCATGGTCAATATGGGCGATGATCGAAAAATTACGGATATGCTTCATAAACTGGATTCTAAACTTCTATATAAATGGACTAAGTGTATAAAGCGACAATTTTACATTTAATTGGCTTTAATCACCATCTATTTGAGTGAAAGGAATAGTAATTGGGTGAATTTTTATTACTTTTATATCGTGCTTGAGGCTCTTAACCCTTGATTTTGCTATTGCATAGCCCGTTAAGCCACCAATCACGGCTGCTAAAATTTGCCAGCCCTCAGGTAATGAAAAAGCGGCAAAAGCGATTAAAGCAAATCCCAAACTAAGTAAAAGTGGCAACATATACACAGCCATCGCATGTTTAACTAGATGACTATCATCAAGTGCTAAGGTCACTTTTTGACCGACTTTTAACTCGGAATCAAAGGTATAGGGGAAAGTTTTTTTGGCTGTTCCAAACAGTTTAGCGAATACTTGCGAGCCACATCGACCATTACAGCCGGCACAGGCCTGTTTTTGCTCTGCTTCTAAGTTCGCTGTCGTGCCTTTAACCGACACGACAGTGAGTGTTTGTTCAATCATAATTTAAAGAGGTCGCGCTACCGACTCAGCTATAGCTTTGGCTGTCATAGCAGGAATATTACCAACAACCGATACATCAAAGCCACCGCCATTGTGAACATAAACCGTCGTTGCACCCGATGATAGTGCACCACTGGCTCGTTTGCCTGGTAAAGGTCTTTGAATAAACACAGATACTTCCACAAAACCATCAGAGTATAAGTAATAGTCTGTTAGTTCATTATTTAAGTCTAATTTGTGGCGATCTGACTTTAACAATTTGAATCCATCTGGCAACCAGCCAATATTCCAATTATTGCCAGCACCTTCAGATGCATTTTCAATCTCAGTGGTTGGCATAGCAGCAGGAAAACTACGGTTTTGCATTTCAAGTAGCATTGGCGCTGGCTGCTCGGTCACACTTATGTGAGTTAACTGTAATTGCTCCAACATTTCGCCTTTATGATCAACATAAGCAGACTTAAGTAGAAGCGATGATTCGGTATCAATCCAAATCCAGTAGTTAAATTTATGCTCATCTTTTGATTCAATACGCACTAACTGCGCTGAGCGACCTGCAATACGTCCTTTACCACCTAGCACAAAATCATAATGTGCACTTACGCGTTCAATATCTTTAAAAAGTACTTCAGGAATAGGCCCGGCAATAGTGTCGGTTTTGATAGTATAAGGCTGTGAGTGAGGCTCAAAATAAGTAACTTGTCCGTTAACTCTTGCCATCTCAAGCCCTGCACCATTAAGCAAGCTCAAATGTTCAAGCTCAATATCACCTTGTTTAGCATGCAACCAACGATAAGGTTCCATGGTTTGGCCTTTAACGACGACAAAAGATGCATCAAAGTTGCGGGTATGAACGGCATCAGCCATATTAAGTAATAATGCTTTGGCGGGGTTTTCATCACTGGCAAAAGCCGGAGCCATTAATGCCAGTGACAAAATAAAAGTAAACACTTTCATTTAATTAGTTTTTTTCCTCTTCTGCGTTTTCTGCAGTTTGTGAACTTTCCAGAGAATAGGCAACACGTGCTTGACGCTGATGCTCAAGAACTAATGCCCCTATACGCTGCTGTTGTAATTCACGTAAACCTTGCTCTGCGTTTTCAAGTGCAGGCTGTTCTGATGAATAGCTAACAGGTGACGCAACCCCCGTTAAAGGTGTTGTTTGTAAAAGTGGAATGTCACTTTCTGGTGATTCGGTGTTCTGCGGCAATGTTTGTACGCCCACAATCGCAAACATAGCAACACTTGCAGCAATTGCCACTTGGGCAAATGGACGACGCCAATTAAATGCTACAACGTTATCTGTGCCTGTTGCCGCCACGATTTCTTCGCTTTTTGGTGCTGTTGTTTTATTCGCGAAATCAGCGTAAACAGGTTCTTGCTCAAGTGATTCTGCCACTGCGTCTGCAATGTCGAAATTAAAAGCGTTATTATTTGCCTCAGCACGCATTACGTCACCGATCATCGCGTAACGACCAAATGTTGCTACATCGTCGTTAGTGATCGCTTGATCAGTTAACTGCTGCTCGCCGTCAAGTAACGCGGACAACTGCTCATTATCCAACTTGTTAACGTCTGCTTTTGTCATACTAAGACTCACCTATTAATGGATTCAATTTATTATCAATCGCCTCACGGGCACGAAATATACGCGAGCGTACCGTTCCCACAGGGCAATCCATAACCACGGCTATTTCTTCATAGCTCATCCCTTCAATTTCACGAAGGGTTATCGCGGTCTTCAGATCTTCAGGCAAACTATCAATCGTATTAAAAATTACAGCACGTACTTCGTCACTTAATAACAGGTTTTCAGGTGATGCGTTAGAACGCATAGCATCTGCACTGTCATAAAATTCGGCTTCTTCAGCATCAACATCGTTTGCGGGGGGCTTTCGGCCCTGCGCAACCAAGTAATTTTTAGCACAATTTACGGCGATACGGTATAACCAAGTATAAAAGGCGCTATCACCTCTAAAGTTAGGTAGAGCTCGATACGCTTTAATAAACGCCTCTTGCGCGACATCAGCGACATCACCTTGGTTCGACACATAACGTGAAATCAAACCCGCAATTTTGTTCTGATATTTTCTAACTAATAGGTTGAAGGCGTTTTTATCTCCTTGCTGGACCCTTTTAACTAACGCTAAATCCAAATCCTGCTCGCTCATTCGAGCCGGTACTCCTCTGTTTGATTCTTGCTTGCTATTCATATACTCGCCATTGTTTACACAAACTCTGACTGCAGCATGAATATAAAAGTTCAGTTTAAAATGATTTTTTTATAAAATAGCATGCAAATAAATTGAGTCATACCGATCTTATTACACAATAAGTTCAAATACTGCTGTTAAATCAACGGGTACATAAGTTCACTGTGAATTAAATAAATTTAAACAAACAGCCTAAAGTAGACTGTTTATGTGACCTAAAACCTAATAAGATTGGTATAACATATTAAAATGACTAATAGTGTTACTGCAAATATGGTACATATACGTATACCACATAAAAAAATATTTGCTCAAACTTTTGGCACTACTAGCCGAGCATTGTAACCGCAAAGACCACAGACATGAACCAAAATAAACATCACATTACTGATGTCGCTATCATTGGCAGCGGCGCCGCTGGCCTTTCTCTTGCTTTATCTCTTGCTAACCATTGCAAGGTCACTGTACTAAGTAAAGGTGCATTGACTGAAGGGTCAACCTTATATGCACAAGGTGGCATTGCCGCGGTATTTGATAAAAAGAATGACAGCATTGAATCTCATGTTGAAGATACACTCGATGCGGGTGGTGGTTTATGTGACCGAGATGCGGTGCATTACACTGCAAGCAATGCTAAGACGTGTTTAAAATGGCTAATCGAACAAGGTGTGCCTTTTGATATGGAGTTTGACTCAAAAGGTAAAGAGCGCTTTCATTTAACTCGTGAGGGTGGCCACAGTCATCGCCGTATTTTACACGCTGCAGATGCCACTGGTCGCGCAGTGCAAACAACTTTAATTAGCCAAGTACAAGCCCATCAAAACATTACCTTGCTAGAAAACTATAATGCGATTGATTTAATCAGTGATAAGAGCCTAGGTAAAAAGGGCAAACATATTCATGGTTTATATGTATGGAACTGTGAAGAGAAAAAAGTCGAAACAATTTCAGCCAAATTCGTTGCACTTGCCACTGGTGGAGCCAGCAAAGTTTATCTATATACTTCTAATCCTGATGTATCAAGTGGCGATGGTATTGCCATGGCATGGCGTGCGGGGTGTCGGGTTGCCAATATGGAATTTAACCAATTCCACCCAACTAGTTTATATCACCCAGAGCTACAAAACTTTTTGATTACCGAAGCAATGCGTGGTGAAGGTGCATATTTAAAACGCCCCGATGGCACCCGTTTTATGAAAGATTTTGATGAGCGTGAAGAGCTTGCTCCTCGCGATATCGTGGCTCGTGCTATCGATTTTGAAATGAAGCGCCTTGGTGCGAACTGTGTCTATCTTGATATTAGCCACAAAGACAAAGACTTTATCATTGAGCACTTCCCTACCATCTATGCAAAATGTTTAAGTGTAGGCTTAGATATTACTAAAGAAGCCATTCCAGTGGTTCCGGCTGCACACTATACCTGTGGTGGGGTGATGACTGACTTTAATGGCCGCACAGATTTAGACAACCTTTATGCTGTTGGCGAAGTTGCTTACACAGGCTTACATGGTGCTAATCGCATGGCGAGTAACTCGTTACTTGAGTGTATTGTGTTTGCCCATGCCGCAGCGAAAGACATCTTAAGTAAAATCGATGAAAGCCCAGCCCTTGAAGCCCTCCCACTATGGGATGAAAGCCGCGTCACTAATTCAGATGAAGAAATCGTCATCACTCATAACTGGCATGAACTAAGATTATTTATGTGGGATTACGTGGGGATTGTACGCTCAACTAAACGCTTAGAGCGTGCCCTTCACCGTGTGGAGTTACTACAACAAGAAATTCACGACTACTACGCTAACTTCAGAGTGTCTAATAACTTATTAGAGCTTAGAAATCTCGTGCAAGTAGCTGAGCTGATAATTCGCAGTGCCCTTGAGCGTAAAGAAAGCCGTGGTTTACACTACACTATTGATTACCCAGAGCAAAACGACAATCCAACACCAACAATACTGACCCCTAAGTCGGTTGCTGCACTGCAATAACAGCACGTTTCAAACGCGAAAAATACACGTCTTCTACACTGGCTGCTGAAATAATCAGCCAGTGTGACTGATAAAACCCCTCAAGCCTGAGCACTACGTAGTTTGCAAAGATATAACTTTTCGGACTTATCTCGCCTTGCAATTGAATGTTGTCACTCACAAATCTTAACTGTGAGTATTCTAAAATAACTGTGCCGTTTTCAGGATGTGCTTGTTTTGCTTTTTTAAAACTAATAATTCCTGCAATTAGGCTAGATGAAATAGCAAATATTTGTGTTATCAAGGAGTGGGCGGTAAGAAAGAACGCTATAGCAAGAAAACAAAAAAAGACCACAAATGGTTTGTGGTCTAGTTTATTATTTTTAACGACAAACCTATACACGAACTCGGTCTAAAATTAACGAGACCATAGTGTTTAGTTCTGGATCTTTACACTCTTCATGCCCCATGAACCATGCGAACAAATCAGGATCATCGCTCTCAAGTAAGCGTTGAAATACAGCTTGCTGCTCTTTGCTAAGTGAGTCAAACGCTTCTTCAACGAATGGCATGAATAAAACATCAAGTTCCAACATACCGCGACGGCATGCCCAACGAATACGTTCTTTACTGTGAATTTCAGTCATTTTAAACCTCGTACTTATTTGTCTGCAGTTTAACAAATTGCCATCGAATAAACAGCTATTTAAATTGCCACCCTAACTAAGTTATCATTACCTCTCATTCATATCGTAAAGAAGGTTTTTATGTCGACTGTTTACGCATGTCCTTTATCTTATTCGCTTATCAGCCTAACTGGCAAAGATAAGCTGTCTTACCTTCACGGACAAATTACACAAGATATCAATAAGCTCAACAAAGATAACTTTTTATGGGCTGGACACTGTAATGCCAAAGGCAAACTTTGGGGTGTGTTTAGACTTTTTGAGCATCAAGATAGCTACTACCTTGTGGGCACAAAACCTGAAGTTGAGCAGTCACTGGTAGAGTTAAAAAAATATGCGGTATTTTCCCAAGTAGACATTCAGCAAAGTGAAAAACCGCTTATTGGCCTAATTGGTGATGACCTTAATAATACACTTAAATCACTCAACATTGAGTTTGATGAGGAACACAGTGCCGTTGACTTTGCTGGCGGTAAAGCATTAAAACTTGCTGATAACCGTGTTCTACTGATGGTCAATAACGACTTTTGTTTACCAGACGAAGTCACGGCCCTTGATGATGATGCACGTTGGCAACAAGCTGCAATTGCAGCTGGTGAGCCATCTTTAAATAGCGATGCCATTGGCGAGTACGTACCACAAATGGTGAACCTACAAGCACTAGGCGGTATCAGCTTTAGAAAAGGTTGTTATACCGGCCAAGAAACAGTCGCTCGCATGAAATATCTGGGCAAAAATAAACGCGCTATGTATATCGTTGCAGGCACAGCCGAAGGTCAACTTGATGAGCTTGAGCTCGAAACCAAGATGGGCGAGAATTGGCGTCGTGCAGGCAAGCTAATTAGCCAAAGTTATAATCAAGATACGCAAACATTAATGGGCCTTGTTGTGCTGCCAAACGACAATATGGCAGGCCAAGTGTTGCGTGCTAAACACCTCCCTCAGGTTGAGCTATCAATTCAAGCTCTGCCTTACTCTCTCGAAGATGAATAAATAGGAAAGACTATGATCGTAGCAGCAAACAAAGTGGTAAAAATGCATTATTCAGTATTGGATAATAACAAAAACACTATCGACAACTCTTTCGATGGTGAACCACTGGTGTTTATCGTGGGCACTGGCTACCTAATTCCAGGCCTAGAGGATGCGCTACTAGGTAAAGAAGCCGGTGACACATTTAGCGTAACTGTAGAACCAGAGCAAGGCTATGGTGAACGTCATGATGACTTGATGCAAGCTGTGCCTAAGTCGATGTTCGAAGGAATGGAAATCGAAGTTGGTATGCAGTTTCGTGCGACAACTGATGCCGGTGATCAATCTGTAATGATCATCGAAATCCAAGATGAAGATGTGATTGTAGATGGTAACCACCCTCTTTCAGGCATCACTCTACATTTTGATGTTGAAGTACTTGAAGTACGCGATGCAACAGAAGAAGAGTTGGCACATGGTCATGTGCACGGTGAAGGCGGTTGTGGTCACAGCCACTAGGCCATTACTAAAAAAAGCGCCGAGGGCGCTTTTTTTATATCTGCTGTGTGCTTATTCAGCTGCTTTCTGTGCATCCAGTGCTGGCTCTGGTTCAGCAACATGCTCTCTAAGCGCAGCAAGTAAACCTGCTTGGTCATTGGTCCCTAAGCGATACTTTGTACCGTCTTTCATAGCAAGCTCTACGGCACTGAATCCAGAGACACTGTAAACCCACCCATCATGTGTAATACGCAGGCCTATGCCATGTCGAAATGAGTTGCTTACTGCCCGAACAGATTCAATCTCATCAAAGGTAACTGTTTTACCAAATACACCCGGACCGAATGCCCAGCTTACGTTTTTATCACTCACCTTAATGGTTAAACCATGAAACAAAAAGGCCACCAGCACTAAGATAGCACTAAACACCATGAGTGGAATATCTGCACCAATTAAATTCCATGCTAAGGCAATAAAGCCGCCAATCCAGCCTAAAATAACAAAAATAAAAATAGCGTACTGCTTATGTTGATACATACTGAGATATTCTCTTAAAAGCTATAAACAAAGGTCGCACTCAGCTCAGAATCGTACTTGAGCTTTTCTTCTTCCGGTTTTGAGTTATAGCGATACATATAAGTAAATTTGAGTGATACATCACCCATAATTTTGCTGATCAATGAGGTTTCTGATTTTAAACGCGAGTTTAATCCCGACAACGATTGTTCATAACTGACGTCTTGATTAAAGCGAGTGCGAGCAGAGACCGTACGCTCCCACTGCAATGCCATTCGAAGTAAGTAACCTGTTTTTGTTTCATCTTCTTCTGTGGCTGTCTCTTGATCTGCCACTGAGCGATACAAACCGGGTCCTACGTCAATATCCACCTTATTTTTACTACCTTGATAAATACGATTTCCGTATCCTGTCGCAACGGTACTTTTAAACTCTAGACCACTAAATTTATCTCGTTCGTAATCACTATAAATAAAGAATGATTCGTTTTTGACATTCAGCTTGTAGTTGCCTTGCCCAGATACAAAGATACGATCCGCAGACACTTCTTCAGTTCCTGTTTCATCGTTACGATCGCGCTTATACAGGGTGTCGAGCTTAAATTGATTACGCCACTTTTCAAAGTCTTGATAAAGGTTACCTTTAAGTTTGAAGCTGGTTGAATCTGTATTACCACGACTTACCATAAAGCCAAACTCAATATCACCATAAAGCAACTCGCCTTTATGAATTTTATGGATCTCTTCTTCTGATAATTGCCCGTATTCATGAAAGTCTTCAAACGGATCAACAGCAAAAGCCTGCCAACTACTAACGAGCATGGCGGCGAAGATAATTCGTTTTAGGGTATTAAAACAATTAAAAGTAGAGTCAAACATCAGCTGGCGCGTTATTCGCTATCTTTCCAAAGTATGTGGCAAAACGGAGCATCTTTATCTCGGCTAATTAAAATCTTGGCGAATAAAATATCTTGGTTTTCAAATTCAAGTCCAACTAAGACTTGTACAAACAGCTCAGGTTCAATTTCTAGTGCAACAAATTCTTGCCACTGCTCATCAGGCTCACCTTCTTCAATGAAACCCAACTCTTCTCTGTGTTCATTAAAGTCAGCAATATCCTGCTCGTTCAAATTATCAGGTGCTAACTCTAAAAAGATATCATATGCCTGATGTGTTACTTCTTCTTCACTATATAAACGTGGACCTGCCATTGTTCAAACCCTCTGCGCATTCGGATTGCGTTAATCGGAATATGATAACAAACCTATTTTCTTTTTTGCCAAAAAAAAGCCAGGTTACCCTGACTTTTTTGTTATTTTTTATCAATTATTAATCGTGAGCTGACTCACCCTTGATTTTTTCGCGCATAGATTGCACTAAAGTATAAAATAGCGGCACTAATAAAGTACCAAAAATTGTGGCGGCAAGCATACCAAACAACACTGTGATACCAAGTGAAATTCGGCTTCCTGCCCCTGCCCCACTGGCAAATACCAGCGGTAGTACACCAAGCACAAACGATAATGCCGTCATCAGTACTGCTCTAAAACGTAACTTGGCTGCATTTAATGCCGCTTCAAATATAGTTTTTCCTGCAGCCCGCTCTTCCATAGCAAATTCAACAATCAAGATGGCAGTTTTGGTTGAAAGACCAATTAGCAGCACTAACCCCACCTGTGCATAAATGTTGTTTTCCATACCAATTACGTACAGCGCAAGCATGGCACCAAATAGCGCCAACGGTACCGCAGCAATAACCGAGAAAGGAATTGTCCAACTTTCGTATTGCGCTACTAAGAATAAGTAAACAAATACCACTGCTAAGCCGAACAAAATCGGAGCCATGTTACCGGCTTCAATTTCTTGTTTCGATTGGCCTGCCCATTCGTATACATAGCCCGTTGGCAATTGTTCAGCCAACTCTTGCATTACTTTAATAGCATCACCACTTGCATAACCCGCCGCTGGTTGTCCGCTAATGCTTGCACTACGATATAAGTTAAAGTGCGTTAAACTTGTAGGGCCAAGAATTGGCTCAAGTTTAGCGAGTGTTGTGAGCGGCACCATGGCACCTTCATCATTTCGTACATAGTAATACTGCAAGTCTGTTGGGTTCTGTCTAAATTGGCTTTCTGCCTGCATGATCACTCGGTAAGTACGGCTAAATTGATTAAAGTCATTAATATATAATGAGCCTAATTGCGCTTGTAGCGTCAAGAAAATATCACTCAATGCGACCCCTTGTGCTTTCGCCTTATTACGGTCTACCTCTAATAAGTACTGTGGCACATTAGCCCTAAAGGTACTGTATACATTAGAAAGTTCTGGTCGCTGGTTTGCTTCATAAACAAGGCCATTTAACACTTGAGCAAGCTCTGCTGGCTCACGCCCTTCACTGTCTTGTAATCTAAACTCAAAGCCTGCACTAGTGCCAAGCCCGGGTATTGAAGGAGGGTTAAATGCCATGATTTGCGCATCTGGCATTGCCCAGAACTGTCCCATCAAGCGGGTTAAAACCGAACGTAAGCCAAGCTCAGGACTCGTTCTCTCTTCCCAATCTTTCAGTACCACGATACCCAAAGCGTTGTTTGAGCCTGCACCACCAAGTAATGAAAAACCAGACACCGCAATAAAATCGGTTGCAGCTGGTTCATTTTTCACAATATCGCCCAACTTGTGCATCACATCTTGGGTACGGCCACTTGCTGCAGCATCTGGAAGTTGCACATCTACAAACAAGAAGCCTTGATCCTCTGCTGGTACAAAGCCCGTAGGAACGGTTTTCACCAACCACCCAGCAGCTGCAAAAATAACCACGGCAAACAGTGCCATTCTTGCTGTACGTTTTAGGATAAAGTTAATAACTTTACTGTAACCATTGGTTGAGCGCGTAATGATGTTTTCAAATGGTGCTAACCATTTAATTGGCTTCATGGCTTTTTCATTAAGCAGTAATGCACATAATGCAGGACTCAAGGTTAATGCATTAACGGAGGAAATAAGCACTGCAAACGAAATCGTGACAGAAAATTGCTTATAAAGCTCCCCCGTTATCCCTGGCATAAAACCAACAGGCACAAACACCGCAAGCAGCACTAAGGTCGTTGCCACTATCGGCCCTGATACTTGCTCCATCGCCTTTGTGACCGCTTCTTTTATTGGTAGCTTTTCTTCTTTTAGTATCCGTTCAACGTTTTCTATAACAATGATGGCATCATCAACAACAATACCTATTGCGAGTACCAAGCCAAATAAAGTGATCAGGTTAATGGAATAACCCATCATCATCATAAAAGCAAAAGTGCCCACTAAAGATACTGGAATAGCGACCGTTGGAATAAGCGTTGCGCGCCAGTTTTGTAAGAATAAAAAAACCACTAAAATAACCAAGCCAACGGCTTGAACCAGAGTAACCACCACTTCTTCGATTGAACGGTTAATAAATTCTGTGGTGTCATAAGGAATAGAATACTTCACACCATCGGGCAATTGTTTTGCAAGCTCTTCCATTCGTGCTTTAACATCGTTAGCTACTTGCGTCGCATTCGCTTCAGTCAATTGGTAAATTACAATAAACGCGGTGTCTTGCTGGTTTAATTTTGCGGTGGTGCTATAACTTGCCGCCCCCAGTTCAATGCGCGCAATATCGTTCAAGCGCACAAAGTTACCGTCTTTATTTGAGCGAATTATGGTTTGACCAAACTCTTCTGGGGTTTTTAAGCGCCCTCTTGCTTGAATCGAGTATTCAAATTGCTGACTAGGAGCCGATGGCGCAGCACCGAGTTTACCTGCGGCTACAATAGTATTTTGTTCTTGCAATGCAGCCCGCACTTCAGCCACAGTTAAACCAAGCGAAGCCATACGATCTGGGCGTAACCACAAGCGCATTGAATAGGTTTGCTCCCCCATTACCTCAGCAGAAGCAACCCCGTTAATACGCCCTAACGGTTCAGTTAAGTAGTTAGTTGCGTAATTGCTCAAGAAGATTGCGTCAATATTTTCCTTATCAGAGTAAAGGTTAATACCGAGCAACATTGAACTAGACTTTTTCTTAACCGATACACCTTGGCGCTTCACTTCCTCAGGTAAACCTGACTCCGCCAGTGCAACTCGGTTTTGAACATTAACTTGAGCAATATCAGTATCTGTACCGACCTTAAAGTACACCGTAATATTCGCGGTGCCATTGTTCGATGAGGTGGATTCTATGTACATCATATCTTCAACCCCATTGACTTGCTCTTCAATGGGTCGCACAACAGACTCTTCAACGATCTGCGCACTTGCGCCTGGGTAGCTGGCAGATATCTGCACTTGTGGTGGTGTTATTTGCGGGTACATATTCACTGGCAATAATGACATTGAAATCAACCCCGCGATGGTAATAACAATCGATATTACCAAGGCAAACTTAGGACGAGATATAAATGTTTTACTGATCATATCTCACTCCTAAGAGTTAGCTTTGCTAGTGATGGTGCCCGTTGTCGGATCGACTTGCTTTTCTACCGGTTTAACCTCAGCGCCTTGACGCACTTTTTGTAAACCTTCAATAATGACTTTTTCACCAGCCTCTAAGCCTGACTCAACAACCCACATAGCATTAATGCGTCGACCTAATTGAACAATGCGCATAGCAACTTTGTTTTGATCATCAACAACAAGTACAAATTTCCCTTGTTGATTTTCCTGCACAGCGACTTGTGGGATCAGCGCTAATTCTTTTTTATTCGTGCTTTCAACAATTAAGGTAACAAATAAGCCTGGCATCACGATCCCCTCAGGATTATCGAACGCAGCTCTTAGCTCTACAGTGCCGGTGTTTTGATTAATTTTTGTATCTGCAAAATCAAGCACACCTTTATTTGGGAATGTTGAATTGTTAGGAAGTTTAAGAGTTAAATCGATGGGTACATCTTGCGGGTTGCTCTCACTAGTTTGATGCTCTTGACGATAACTAATGTAGTCCCCCTCTTCCACCTGAAAACTAACATAGATAGGGTCAACATCTGTCAATTCAGCAAGCTCATTTGATGATGGGCCAACAATATTCCCTACATCGTAATTTACTTTACCAATGCGCCCTGTAAATGGAGCATGTATTTCGGTGTAGCTTAAATTTAATTCTGCTTTTTCAAGTTCAGCTTCAGTTGCCTTTACAGCTGCTGTTGCTTGTTCGAAATTAGTGGTTAATTTATCTAGATCAGACTGAGAGATAAACCCTTCAGAGGCGACTTCTCGGCCGCGCTTTAAATCGCGTTCAGCTGAACTCGCTGCTGCAATTTTACTTTTTAGATCGGCTTTTACTTTTGCCACTGTCGAGCGGTATTCAGACGGGTCAATACGCAGCAGCAACTGGTCTTTCTCAACAGTAGAGCCTTCATCGAAGTGACGTTCTATTAACTCACCCTCTACACGAGCTCTAATTTTTACTTCTTGAAACGCTTCGGTTCGTGCTACAAATTCACGATAGTTGCCGATTTCTTTTGTAGAGACATTAAACACAGAAACAGCCGGAGGCGGCGTAGCTTGTTGTTTTGCTTTATCATCTGAACAGCCAACCAATGTGGTTGTTAATGCTACAGAAATTGCAGCAAAAGCCAAAGAACGAGATGATTGTTTAGTTATGCGAGCTGTTTTGCGCATCAGCATATATATACTCCTTGTAGCGCGACTTAAAGCTAAGTCTAGTCGTGTCATGGGATTTTGCGAAAGTATCTAACTAATCACAAAATCAAACTAGCTATGAACTAGCATCTTTGTTTTAAAAATATACACCAATTTGTAACTAAATATATGACAAGGTTACCCATTTTTGGAAAATATAATGATTCCTTGCGACACATCAGCAATTCTTTACTTAGTTGTAATTAGCTCGTAAGCTCTAACAAACAGGTCAGAGGAGTTACCATGATAAAACTAGAAATAAAACAACAGGTCGCATGGGTAAGCCTTGCTCGTCCCGAGAAACAAAATGCACTCAGTTTTGCCATGTTTGTCGAACTTGCAAACGTAATCAAAAAAATTAAACGCGATCGCAGTTTACGCGCTGTAGTTATCTCTGGCGAAGGCGACCATTTTTGCTCTGGTCTTGATGTTGCTGCGGTGATGAAAAAGCCGAGTAATATCATCAAGCTGTTATTCAAGTGGTTACCAGGAAACCAAAACTTAGCGCAAAAAGTGGTGTTAGGGTGGCAAGACTTAAGTATTCCGGTGATTGCAAAAGTGACCGGACATTGCTTTGGTGGCGGTATGCAAATCGCACTCGGTGCTGATTACCGCATCGTCGATAAAAACGCTAAATTAGCGATTATGGAAGCGCGTTGGGGCCTGTGTCCTGATATGGGGGCAAACGTAGTACTTGCAGGCTTAATGAAGCGCGACCAAGCACTTTGGTTAGCAAGTCATGCAGAGCCTATATCAGCTGAAGACGCTAAAGAATATGGCTTGGTTACGCAGCTGACTGATAATGTCGATAAACAAACCGATGCTGTCCTTGAAACCTTAATGGCCCGCTCGCCAGATACGCTTGCTGCAATTAAGCGAATTACCCAGCAAAGCTATCGCTCACAGCAGCGTAAAATCCTCGCTAAAGAAACCTGGAGTCAAATTCGCTTACTGATGAATCCTAATACCAAAAAGGCGATTGCGAAGGCAAAAGGTGCAGAGGATATCCAGTATAATAATGCCAAATCATGGTAAGCTAAAGTCGCATAGTACAACTGACAAGGGTATGATGTAGTTGTACTTTATTCGCAATTATTCACAATCATGAAATACCTTATCAGTAGTGCCATCATCCTTGCTTGTTTAGCCATTGCTAAATATTTAACGACTTTGTTTGCAAGCACATTCCCTGCACCATTACTTGGCATGGTTTTATTACTCATTCTTCTTTTAACAGGCTTAGTTAAAGAGCAAGATTTAAAACCCTCAGCTACCCCATTACTGAACTTTATGCCGCTGTTTTTTATTCCTGCAGGCGTCGGTATTATTGAGCATTTAGGAGTTATTAACGAACACTGGTTACTCCTTCTTACCGTGTTTATTATTGTTCCCCTGACGAGCATTATTCTCATTGGCTCACTATTCGCCTACTTTAAGGGGCGCGAAAATGACAGTTAGTTTATGGTGGTTGAGCATTCCTTTAACTGTTTGCCTTTTCTTGGTTTTACGTTTTTTAAACGCTAAAACGCAACATGCGATCAGCAAAGCTTTAACTAACCCAGTGTGCTGGGCAATCGTGTTAGTTTCTGCACTGTTAGTGGCACTAAAACTCCCATATGAGCCTTTTGCCAAGCACAGTAAAGTTTTAAGTTGGTTTTTAGAGCCTGCTATCGTAGCTTTAGCATTACCGCTTTATCAGCAATTTATACATGTCAAAAAAAACCTGTTATTGATTCTTATTAGTTGTAGCTTAGGTGTGATCAATGCAACAGTGGTTGCTTCATTTATTTGTTATTTATTCGATGCGCCTGCACAGCTAAGCGCCTCACTCGCTAGTCTATCGGTCACTACGCCAATAACGTTACTTGTTACAGATGCTCTTGGTGGTATTCCCTCTTTGGCAGCAGCTATGGTGATATTCATTGGTGTGCTGGGAGCCATATTTGGTAATTTGATTTTCTCGCTGATAAATATCCGCAATGCGCAAGCAAAAGGTGTCGCAATCGGCACAGCTTGTCATGCAATAGGCACTGCATCATTAATTGTAGAGCAACCTAAAGCGGGGGCATTTGCCTCAGTGGCAATGGCATTAAGTGCACTACTGAGCGCTATAATAGTGCCGCTACTCTATCCTGTTATGCAATATGTTCTGGTATAGTCAGCATTAGCAGTAACCTTGTTAGGAAAACATATGATTGAGTCTGAAATACAACAAGTCGAGAAATACTACAATCTGATCATGGAATATTTGGTCACCTACAGCATGCAAATTTTAGGTGCCATATTAATTCTCTTCATTGGTTTATGGATAGCGCAAAAAGTGTCGAATATGGTTGCAGGTCTAATGCAACGTCACAATATCGATATCACGCTGACTAACTTTGTCAGTAATGTCATCAAAGTATTACTGATCATCATGTTCTTGGTTATTGCCCTTGGCAAAATTGGCATTAGCGTAACCCCTTTTGTCGCAGCGATTGGTGCCGCATCATTAGGTGCAGGTTTGGCGCTACAAGGCATGCTGTCAAACTATGGTGCAGGCCTTGCTATCATTGCAACAAGGCCTTTTGTTGTGGGTGATACTATCGAAGTAAAAGGTGTCAGTGGGCAAGTTAAAACCATTGAGCTTGGTCACACAATTCTAATAAACGAAGAAAAAGTCGAAATCACCATTCCTAACAAACATATTGTTGGTGAGATTTTACATAACTCGTTTAGCTATTCATTAGTTAAAGGTGAAATAGACATCGCCTATGATGCCAATGCTGATCTCGCTATTGAGCTTATTGAAAAAGTGTTAGACGAGCATGAACTAGTTAGTGATGCTCCTCATGCACAAGTCGGTATTGAGCGCTTTGCCGACAGCGGTGTTACCTTGAGTTATCGTTATTGGGTGCCAACCACCAAAATTATTGAGACTAAATTAGCGGTGAACCGCAATGTATTTAAAGCAATTCAAGGTGCGGATATCGAAATACCATTCCCGCAACGAGTTGTTACCCTCAATCAAAATAATGAAGAAGGCGCTTAATAGCGCCTTTTTTGCAGCTCGTCGACAGACATTGTGTTTATTTAAAAGACTGTAGTACAATTTGAATGATAACAATTACTATCATCAATTAACGTCGAGCTATTTTTACCATGAGTAAACGTCTTTGGTTCCAACTGCATGGTTGGTTTTCGCTTCCTGTATGGGTGCTATTTTGCTTTATTTGTGTCACAGGCACTGTGTCTGTGATAAGCCATGAGCTCACTTGGCTCACCAATAGTGAGGCACGTGCAAACAATCCTAACGACTTACCGGCATTGGGGGTTGATGAAGTTATTAATAGCGTTGAAAAAGCCTATCCGACTGCCGATGTAATGAGTGTGCTTACTTATGAGCCTTACTTGGTTAATGCGGTTATTTTCACTGATACCGATAAACCATACGCGGTAGCTTACGTCAATCAATACACCGGCGAAGTACAAGCGGTTAATGACACTATCTCATTCATTGAATTTATGCGTACCCTACACGGCTGGCTATTCTTCCCTTGGCAAGAAGGTTACAGCGTAGGTTACTACCTCGTCAGCGCCATGGCTTTTGTCATTTTAGGCGCACTAGTAACAGGCTTAGTGATTTATAAAAACTTTTGGCGTGCCTTTAGTCAGCCAAAACTGCGTTTTAACCAAGGCAAAAAAACATTTCTAAAAGATTTACATACCCTAAGTGGCGTTTGGTCAATTTGGTTTATGGCAGTAATGGCACTCACAGGCCTGTGGTATTTGGTGCAAGCCATCATGTGGCATAACGAAATAGACATAGAAGAGCATGCGCCGCTGGTGGCTGTGTCAACTTTACCTGCGGATAAACAAACACCGCCTACCGATTTAAAAGCGGCATTGGCTATTACCAAAGAAAAATACCCAGATTTCAAACCTAGCTATGTGATGCTGCCAGAGCATAACCGTGGCATGTTTAACATAATGGGCAGTGGCGATACTATTTTCTACGATAACTACGCCTACTCAACGTCAATCAATCCTTGGACTGGCGAAATCGCAGCAAGCAAAAGCCCAGAAACCATGTCGGGATTACTCACCCTTTCACATATCGCCGATCCGCTGCATTACGGTAATATTGGCGGTCTGTGGACAAAGGTTATTTGGTTTATCTTTGGTTTAATTTTAAGTGGTATGTCGATCACTGGCTTTATGATGTACGCCGCAAAATTAGTAAATAACAAACCTGTAAAAGCGCGCCAAGCTGCGCCAGTAAATAACGTTCAGGAGGCAAACTAATGGCTCGTTTACAAGCAACTTGGTGGCAACGTAAAAAGTATGTTTTACATGCTGTGATATTGGCTTTACCTGTATGGTATATTTATCAGTCATTGAATCCTCAGTTTCCTGCACTTTGGCAAGAACAACAAGCGGGCGAATTTAAAATCGCTCCAATGCCGCTTAATGAAGACGCCCCGTATTCACACCACAATGAGTATGTTAAAGATTTCTTTATCGCCTTTAATCAAGGTGACTTAAGCAATGTTCGTCAGGCGTATTTAAATATTGGCCAAGCGCCTTTACCACTAACGGAGTTTGCTAAAGATGAAGAAGGCATAATGCATGGCACCAATCATGGTCAGCACGCCCATGCGATAGCTCCTAAAACCATATCAGCAGATGATAAACTGTGGATCACCATCCAAACTTGGCAAGGCCAACTGCATACCCTCAAATGGGATATTCCCAGCCAGTTTATTACTCAATAACATTCGAAAAGCCACTCACTGAGTGGCTTTTTTGTATCTCAGCTAAACACTCAAGTCCCTTCCAAAATGGTTAAAGGTAAAATTTTTGTTAATTATTTTTACCGATCACCTTTACAAAAGTAATAATATAATAAAGTATTATAAATAGTTTTCATTTGCACCAATGCTCTTAATTGAGTTATTAGCTGTAGATCAAAACTCATCCAAGGAGCAAAACACACAAGGAAAGCTCAATAACAATGATTTGGAGACACAATGATACTTTCAAAAAAAGCGCTAGCTGCGCTCAGCTTGGCAACAACCCTCATACTGCCCAGTGCTTATGCGATTGATAATGGCGTATACACCATTAAATCAAAGTACAGTGCTAAGTTTGTTGAAGTAGCCAGCGCGCAAACCAACGATGGTGCAAATGTTAGTCAGTGGGCTGACACGAATCACGACACCCAGCGCTGGTTAATCACCAACATAGGTGGCAGCAACTATTCGGTTATTAACTTAAATAGTGGTAAAGCCCTAGAGGTGTTTGACTTCTCGACTGCCGATGGCGGCAATGTGGTGCAATATGAGTACGCTAATCTTGCCAGCCAACACTGGCAAATTAATGATGAAGGTAGCGGCTATTACAGCTTCATTAACGATCACAGTGGTAAGGCACTCGACCTTTATGCTTTTGATGGCAACGATGGCGCGAATATTAGCCAGTGGAGCTACAACGGCAGCGATGCACAGCAGTAGCAGCTAACCAAGCTTGCTAATGTTGAATCAACCCCTTGGGATCCATCCACAACCAATGGCGCTGCAGATCACTGGCCACTTACTGGTAATTTAGTCACTCATGATCCAACCCTTGGCTATGAAAATGGCACTTGGTGGGTTTTTCAAACAGGCCCTGGTATTTACGGTAAATATTCAAGCAACGGTGTAGATTGGAATGATGCGCAACCAATTTTCTCAAATGGTTTAAGCTGGTGGAGTAACTATGTGCCAGATCATGATGGAATTGATGTCTGGGCGCCTGAATTAAAAAGCTACAATGGTCGTAGCTGGCTTTATTATTCGATTTCGACCTTTGGTTCACGTGTTAGCGCTATTGGCCTTACCTCAGCAAGTAGTGTGGCAGCCGGTGATTGGCGTGATGATGGTTTAGTCATTAACACGACCAATAGCAATAATTATAACGCCATTGACCCTGATCTGGTGGTAGCAAAAGATGGTGCACCTTGGCTTGCCTTTGGTTCATGGAATTCGGGTATTAAACTAACGCGTATTAACCCAATGACCATGAAACCATTTGGTCAAATCTACTCTTTAGCAAGTCGCTCTGGTGGCATCGAAGCACCTACCATAGTGTATCGCCAAGGCTATTACTATTTGTTTGTTTCAGTTGGCAAATGCTGTGATGGCACGAATAGTACTTACCGTATTGCGTATGGTCGCTCTAGTGACATCCGCGGCCCATACCTAGATAAAAATGGTACCGACATGTTAGCCAGCGGCGGGAGCATTCTTGATGCGGGTAATAGCCAATGGGTAGGTCCAGGTGGACAAGACATTTTAAATACCGATGTGATTGTTCGTCATGCCTATGATGCAGGTGATAATGGTACCCCTAAATTGCTCATCAGCACCCTGAATTGGGATGCGAATGGTTGGCCTAAATACTAGTTCTCCCCACTAAGCGCGTGCAAGCGCGCTTTTTACAATCTATCTAATATACTGCGAATAAAGTCAGAATTAAGAATCTGAGTCACAGCCCCACTACACCATAAATAAGCGCGTTGTAGCGGATATCCTTTAAAGATCCAACGCTTACGAACATGATTAAAGTCTTGTAAATAATTCGCCTTTGTTTGCGGTAACGAATCATTGGCTAGCTTCTGCCACGCCTTATAAACCCCACTCATATCGGCACCACGCATAAAACGCTGTAACCAGCGAGGAAAGCGTGCAAAGCGAATCGCTGACTGAAAATCAATAATGTAAGGCTTGCCATCTGTCGAACAAATCACATTTCCCAAATTACGTAAATCGAGGTGCACAACGCCGCGGCGGTGCATTTTTGCTACTAAGCGCTCAAACTCTTTAAAGAACTCACCCGATAAATGCTGCTGTTGCATGGCAAGCTGGCGAAGTGGCGTGCCTTCAATAAAATCATAAGCAATAGCAATTGATGACAAACGACAAAAGTTATCGACTACTCCATCTACGTCTTGCAAGCGTGCCAGCCCCTTATACTCTTGATTGATAAAAAGCGGCGCGATGGTTTTTCTTACCCACCATGGGCTGTGCTGAAAATCTTTAATAATTAAGTCAAATTGCGCGTCTTTATAACGATAAACAATGGCATTGGCAAAGCGGCCTGTGTGAACAACCGACAAACCTTCTGGGCTAAATTGATGAGCTGGAAATTGAGCGTGAAGCTGTGCAAGCAAAGATGATTCGAACATAACAACCCGGACTTGTTAAAATTAAATGCCTAGGCAACTATATTATCAAAATGCGCTAACAGCGACAACGTACCGCTTATAGAAATTTATGCTTTTAAATTATGAATTGCTCTAAACAACAAGCTAGCAAGTTGCTTTTGCTCGTCACCAGAGAAGCCTGTGAGTGCTTTACGATAGATATCATTTACAGTGGGTAAAATTTCCGGGTAAAGCTGTTGGCCTTTTTCTGTGAGGCATAAAAGAGTTGAACGGCGATCTTCAACTGACTGCTTTTTAGCAACTAAGCCCTTGTCTTCTAAACGAGAAAGTAATCGACTCATGGCACCGCGGTCATACATCATGTGCTCACAAAGCTCAGCCAAGGTATTTACTTTACCACGCGCAAGTAGCACAACCACAATGTACTGAGCCGAGGTTAGCTCTTTATCCTCTAAAGCATCGTCAAGATGAGTCACCAGATTTGAACGTAAGTAAGAGACTAAGCGACCTAAGTCTTGCACGGGATCTAAATCTTCAATACAGCACTGGCCAATTGATGCAGGTTCTTTCATATTTCCTCTAAAGCGATGAATAGCAATTCATAGACAGTTAATCAGCAAAATAATTCAATCCTATTAGATTGCTTCAACGGCTATGAATAGTGTAGCGTGAAGAAGCGTACTAACTGTCGGGGGCGTTATGCTAACTAAACAACATATTATCAAGTATTTATCTCTTACAATACTGCTACTTCTTTGTTGGCTAGAGCATTATAACCATTTCATTATGCGCTTTATCGACAGCGCCCTTGTGCAATCAACCCTAGTGTACGCATCATCTCGTACAGTTAATGCTGCTATATCGCTGTTGCAATCAGCCGAAGTGGGCATTGGTATTGCCAGTATTCAACCTGCACAATTACTCGACCCGGTGAATGACTTAGCAGAATACATGTCGGATGCCATGCGCCTCGCTATCGGCTCATTATTTTTACAACGCATTTTATACACTATTTCTTCGGGGGTTATTTTTAGCGGTGTATTTACTGTTTCGGTCGTCGCTTACTTTATTTGTGAATGGCGTAACTATTTACCTAACTTGCGCCATAAAATTATGGCGAGCCTTATTTTAATTCGTTTTTTAGTGCCAGCAGTGGTGCTTACAACAGGCCTTGTTAGCCAGATATTCTTAGATGAGCAAATAAACCAGCAAAGTGAACTGGTGAGCGAAAAAGTCGAGACGGTGAATAGCAGTGCAAATAATACCTCTGCCCTATCTGCCAAGCTAAAGGCCGAGGTCGATAGTGAAAAACAAACCATCTTCGACAAGCTCTCACTATTAAATGAGCAGCAGATTAAAAACCACCAGCAAGCGACAGAACTCAAAGTTAAGCTGGCAGAGGTTGATAGCCAAATAGAGGCGATTCAAGCAACTCGCAGCTTGTCTGAGCGACTGACCTTTACTGAGCTTGAACAAGCCAAGCCATTACTTGATAAAAAACAGCAATTAACAGCGCAGTTTAATGCAGTACTAAACCAGCAAAGACAGCTAAATCTTGACAAAGACGCCTTAAACGAACAACTAGAAAACCTAAATGCTTCACTCAACCAAGACCAATCGTCGCAAGTGAGTAAAATTATCGATACCGTCACCTCTGGCATTAGTAACATGGTGGCAGCCGTCGAAGACTTATTTATCGACTTTTTGAATATCTTGTCTCTACTGATTTTAAAGCTGTTATTAATGCCGCTAATATTTTTATACCTATTTAACAAAGCCTTTAAAGCCATTTGGCAGCGCCGCTTTATGGATGTGGTAATACAAACAAAGGAACTGGCTGTTAATCGCTGATATTTCAACTAAAGTTATAAACTAACTCGTTTTTAAAGGATATAAGTATGACTGAGCAACGCCATAACCACATTCCCCAAGAAGCTTTTGATTGGTACGATGAATACGCCCATGGCTTAATGGACCGTCGCACCTTTATGAAAAAGCTGGGTGGCTTAGCTGCCCTTGGCTACTCAATGGCAATGCTAAGTAGCGCTTTATTGCCAAACTATGCATTAGCTGAGCAAGTATCCTTTAATGACCCTGATATTAAGGCCAGCTATAAAACCTTTGATTCGTTAAAAGGTCACGGCGAAGGTAAAGGTTATTTAGTCGAACCTGCTAACTTAACGGATAAGCACCCATTAGTGTTAGTGATCCACGAAAACAGAGGCTTAAACCCTTATATTAAAGATGTTGCTCGCCGCCTTGCTAAAGCCGGTTTTATTGCCTTTGCGCCAGATGCATTACACCCTCTTGGTGGCTACCCCGGTAATGATGATGAAGGCCGCGCCATGCAGCGCTCTATGGATAAAGAAAAAATTCAACAAGACTTTATTGCCGCAGCTGAATACATAAAAAAACACCCAAATAGTAACGGCAAACTCGGTGCGGTAGGCTTTTGCTTTGGTGGTTATATGGTTAACTACCTTGCAGCAGTTGATAGCAAATTAATTAATGCGGGCGTGCCCTATTACGGCACTCCGGCCGTTAAAGAGCTCAGACAAAATATCAAAGCCCCGCTACTTGTACACTTAGCTGAATTTGATAACCGCGTTAATGCAACTTGGCCAGACTACGAAAGCGACTTAAAAGCGCATCAAGTGCCTTACACTATGCACATGTATGAAAAAGCAAATCACGGCTTTCATAACGACTCTACCTCTCGTTATGATGAAAAACAGGCAGAGCTTTCATGGCAGCGCACATTGGCGTTTTTCAATGAGCAATTGATTTAAACAGAGCAATTTCATACACTCTCGAAAAAATTTTAGGCTAGAAAAAAGATGGAATCGCAAGTCAGTTATCGCTTTGACTCACAGCAAACCGCCAATCGGTTTTTAAACAAGCTTAAGCACTGGTCAGTGGCTAAAGTTACTGCGAGTCTTTGCCAAGGGGGTTATGGCGTAAAAATACGCTACGAAGTCGATACCAGTGGCTTTGATTACACTCTTGCAGAGCTTGATGATTTAGCGATGCAACACGAAGGCGAAGAGATTTAACTTTCAGATTCTAGACATAAAAAAACGGCTAACCAAGGTTAGCCGTTTTTTTATTAAAGCAGTGCTTACAAATCAAAGCTACGCGAAATAGACGCGACAATTCGCTCGTCTGCATACTCAGAATCAATACTGGTATTCTCACCTGCAATTTCAATATCAAACCCTGCATAGCTCGTTTGATACGCTAGACGATAATGCTTATATGACTTATCGCTGCCATCCCAACTAAACTTATCGCCATCTAATGAATTAGATACATCAAAGCTGGCACGAATTGCATGGTTTGGCGCTACTTCAAATGTGTGCGCTAGCATGTAAATTAAATGGCCTGCACCAGTACCAAAATAGTCCCAAGTATACCAAAAATTAAGCTCTACTTGCCCAATGCTGCTGGCATAACCAAATTTCGAATACACCTCTGGGTAGTTGCCATCGCTTGAGTAATCTTCACCGTGGTAAGAGTAGTAAGCAATACCATAATCAACACTAAGGGCATCCGTTAACTCAGCATAGTTACCAAAATACGCATCCCATTCAATGTCAGTGCCATCGCCAAAATCTACATTTGAAGCCCACGTACCTACATACATACCTGAATCTGCAAAGGCATAATCTAAGCTGCCTTGAATCGCTGGGTCATTCATGGTTTGGCTGACACCATTGAAGGTGTAATCTGATGCCAATGTAACCGTAGTAGATAAGTCAGCCATGGCTGATGTCGATAGTAATGCCAATGGCAACGCTGCTGCTAATACTGTTTGTCTTGTTGTCATGTTGGTTTCCCTTAGCTAACTGTTTCTATTTTTGTGTAATCTAATTTATTGTCTTTTGGTGAACCTTCGATATTTTTCACTGTTTTTAACTTGCTGTAGCCAATAAAGGCAGCACAGCCGAAAAATAACGCAATAACTAGCGCGCCAACCCATTGGATCTGTAAAAAGTCGAACTTAAACAGCAGGGTTAATAACGAAAGCGCCACCACATTTAAGACAATATAATTAACCTTACCAAAACGTTTCACCGTTAAGTTTAGGTTATCTGTGTATAAACGGATCAAAGAATCAAGTGAGTTGATCACAAACACCACACCAACAAACACCATAGCGATGTTTTTCAAGCCTGCTGTTGCAATACCCGCTTCATGGTATTGATACAAAACACTAAACCAGATAGCGATTGGAATAGACGGGAAAATCAACATAGCCGCCAGCACTTGGTAAGTTTTTAAGCCACCCACAAAGCGCGAGGTAAATTGACCAATCATAATACTCCAAGCAAACCACCAAAACAGGTAGAAGGCATGGTAATCATTCAGTGGTAATACAAACTCATTGATGTTGCCAAAGTAACCACCGATCAACGTAAGGTTATCAACAAATGCTGATGTTTGTGCATCAGACCCAACAAAGGCACCGAACCACATAAATGTGATTAAAGCGATAAACAACCAAGTAGTCGAAATACTTAAAAAGCGTACATACTTAATGTCTGTGCTTGAATACACAGCAAAACAAATCGCTGCAAACACCATTAAGTAGAATGTCGGAATAATTGACTCGCCATCACCGAGCGACGGTAAATACCAAGGTAAATTCGACAGCAGTAAAAATGCAGTAAATGCGCATGTCCCAATAATAACAACGTTATTAATTAGTTTTACCAAAGCAATTTCAAAGAACTTTACTTTGGGTTCTATTACGCAGAAATAAAAGCACGTAAGGAAATAAAATCCCCAGATCAAGAAGCCCCAAAAACCAAATTCAATGGCTAGTGGATTGGCAAACGCATACTCTGGGCTTGCTTTTATGTCTGCATAACCTGCAAACTCTGTCAGTGGAAACATAATCAAGCCAACGTCTAGGCCTGATGTAAATAAAATTGCAATGAACGTAAACGTTCTAACCGGTGTGACGCCAACACACCTAACCGTACCCCATTTAAATAAAATAACCGCAATTGCTAACAGGGTAAAAATGATGCCAGCACTAAGCCAAAAGGTCATAGTTACCCCCCCAAAATAAGTAATAATACTTCATTGTTTCTCCAGTTTTATTCCTCGCATTAACGCACCACAAACAACTCGTGATGCGCGCCACTGCAAGCCCCACAGCCGAAACTGCGGGTGGCCTTATTAGATCTCCGAACTACGCTGCGTTGATTGCCATTTTTTTTCAATAGCAACATCTGCAGTTGATGCCGATAACACAGGCTTACCTAAAATGTGGTCCGCCGCTTTTTCTGCCACCATAATGGTTGGCGCATTTAAATTACCGTTTGGAACGGTTGGGAAGATAGATGAATCCACAACCCGTAAACCTTCGATACCGTGTACTTGAGTTTGCGAGTTAACCACGGCCATCTCGTCTTCACCCATCTTGCACGAACATGACGGATGGTAAGCACTCTCAACCGCTTGACGAACAAAAGCATCGATTTCTTCGTCGCTTTGAACATCTTTACCGGGTTGAATTTCACCATCGCGATATTCATCAAACGCACTTTGCTCAATAATCTCGCGAGTTAGACGTACGCAAGCTCTAAAGCCTTCAATGTCATCTTTATGCTGTAAGTAGTTAAATTGGATCTTAGGCGCAACCTGTGGATCCGCCGACTTAATCGTTACTGCACCACGGCTTTTTGGTTTGTTATGCCCAACATGAACTTGGAAACCATGACCATCAAAGGCACTTTTACCGTCATAACGAATGGCTGCTGGTAAAAAGTGATACTGAATATCTGGCCATTCAACACCCGGTTTTGAGCGAATAAATGCACATGATTCAAAATGGTTAGTCGCCCCTAAACCTGAGCGATTTAATAACCAACGAGCACCAATTAGCCCTTTTGAAACAAGGCCTAATTTGCCGTTTAAAGTAATTGGTTGCTTACACTTATATTGGAAGTAAAACTCCAAGTGGTCTTGTAAGTTTTGGCCAACACCTGGTAAGTGGTGTTTAACCTCAACACCCGCTTCGCTCAGGATGTCTTTATCACCAATACCTGATAATTGCAGAATGTGCGGTGAACCAATTGGGCCCGCACTTAAAATAACGTCTTTTGCTGCAAATGCTTGCTGCTTAGAGCCAGATACTGAATACTCAACGCCCACGGCTTTTTTGCCTTCTAGCAAAACTTTTTCAGCTAAAGCACCGGTGACTAGCGTTAAGTTTTTACGTGACTTAACTGGGTCTAAATACTCACGGCTAGCAGAGCTTCTTACGCCATCTTTAACTGTCATATGCATTGGCCCAAAACCTTCTTGCTGGGCTGCATTGTAGTCATCAGTTTGCGCATAACCTGCTTGCTGGCCCGCTTTGATAAAGGCTTTATAAAGCGGATTAGCCATTTCATTACCGTTATTAACCCCTAATGGGCCGTTATCGCCACGGTAACTGTTACCACCTAAGTAGAATGATTCAGCACGTTTAAAGTACGGTAAACATGCTTGGTAATCCCAACCATTAGCGCCGTGTTGCTGCCATTCATCAAAATCTTTGGCATGACCACGTACATAGACCATGCCGTTAATCGATGATGAGCCACCTAACACTTTACCGCGTGGGCAGTGCATTTGACGGTTATCTAAATACGGCTCTGGCTCGGTATGAAATTGCCATGCATATTTGTCAGTATTCATCGGGATCGATAGCGCAGTAGGCATCTTAATAAAAATGCTTTTATCGCTACCACCCGTTTCAAGTAATAACACCTTATTAGAAGGGTCTGCTGATAGTCGGTTTGCCAACACGCAGCCTGCTGAGCCAGCACCGACTATGATGTAATCATAGTTCTGTGTACTCATTAAAATGGACTCTCTATATTGCTCATACCCACATAAATCGATTTAGTTTGGGTATAGTGATCTAAAGTTTCGATACCGTTTTCACGGCCGATACCTGATTGCTTGTAACCACCTACTGGCATTTCTGCAGGTGAATTACCATAGCTGTTTATCCAACAAATACCGGCTTGTAATTGATGGATCACGCGGTGCGCGCGCTGAATATCTTTAGTGAACACGCCTGCGGCTAAGCCTAGGTGGGTATCGTTTGCACGCTGAATAACGTCATCTTCATCATCAAACACCAACACACTCATTACTGGGCCAAAGATCTCTTCTTTAACTATGGTCATGTTGTCTTTACAGTCGACAAAAACGGTCGGCTCCACAAAGTAACCGTTTGGTGCAGATGCAGGTGACAGTGCCTTACCGCCGGTTAGCAAGGTTGCGCCTTCTTGAATACCTTTATCGATATAGCCAAGTACAAGCTCTTGATGCTTTTTAGAGATAAGCGCCCCTAAATTCACCTCAGGATCCATTGGGTCGCCAGCAATAATATTTTGCTCAGTGCGTGTTTTCAGCTCATCAATAAACTGCTGATAAACATTTTTGTGCACATAAATGCGCGTACAGTTAGTGCAGATTTCACCTTGCGTATAAAAATTACCTAACATTGCCGCACTAACAGCTTGTGATACATCGGCATCATCAAATACTAATAACGGCGACTTACCACCAAGCTCCATGGTCACATCTTTAAGTGAACCAGCAGCGCTTGCCATTACTTTTTTGCCTGTGCCTACTTCACCAGTGAACGACACTTTTTCAATATTTGGGTTTGCTGTTAACCATTGCCCTACTTCAGCAGCGCCTTGCACAACGTTAAATACGCCAGCAGGTACACCCGCTTCGATGAAAATCTCTGCAAGTTTAATTGCGCCAAGTGGTGTTTCTTCTGAAGGTTTGAAAATAACCGCATTACCCGCAGCCAGTGCCGGGCCTGATTTCCAACAAGCAATTTGCAGAGGGTAGTTCCATGCACCAATACCGGCACAAATACCTAAAGGCTCTTTACGTGTGTAGTAAAAGTCATTGCCAACCATTTGTTGCTGACCCACTTGTGCAGGCGCAAGACCAGCAAAATACTCAATTACATCGGCGCCAGTTTCAACATCAACACACTCAGCTTCTTGCCATGGCTTACCCGTATCAAGTACTTCAACTTTTGCCAGTTCATCATTACGTTCGCGTAAGATTGCCACGGCTTTTAATAAAATGCGGCTACGCTCAATTGGCGTCATTGCAGACCACGCTGCAAAGCCTTGTTTTGCGCTTTCGATTGCCGCGTTTTGAATAAACTCATCGGCGATTTCAACGTGATAAATTACTTCATCTGTTGCAGGGTTCTTTACTGCAAAAGTATCGCCAGTTTGATTTTTCAAAAAGTGGCCATTTATAAAATTTTCGTAAACAGGTGTGGTCATTTTAGGCTCCATACTGTTTTATCAGTGAACGAATGTAGTCTTTTACTAATTGCTCACAATGTTCGAATTGATCATGGTCTGACTTACTTAATACGGCTCTTAGCCATAAACCATCGATCATGGCTGCACTTAACTCAGCAGCTAAGTTGGCATCGCTATCGCTCATTAACTGTTTGAATGAGCTTAATAAATTACTAAATAAACGTTTACTATTTACGTTTTGTAAGCGATGCAACTGGGCGTCGTGCATTGAATGCGCCCAAAAGCTCAACCAAGTTTTGGTGTTATTGCTTTGCTGCTGAATGCGCGAAAAGTTTGCTTCAACGATAAACATTAATCGTTGCTCTGGGCTAGTATGCGGCGTTACTTGATTCATCAGAGCTTGCTTTAAACTCGTCAATAAATAACGCACAGTGGCTTCAATTAAGCCCTGCTTGCCACCAAAATAATGACTGATAATGCCAGACGATAAGCCTGCCTTTTTACTAATGCTATTTATGGTGGTGCCTTGCAAACCAAGCTCTGCAACCGACTCTATTGTGGCGTCAATTAACTGCTGACGACGAACAGGTTCCATTCCAACTTTCGGCATAATTTTTTATTGATTGAACGTTCAATTAAAATAAAGGTTAAGGTAATCAGCATGGCAATTCAAGGTTGACAAATTGTAAACAGCCGCAAAGCTACACTCGTAAATTAAGCTAACCCACTGTTCTTACGTTTATTATCCGAAATATAAAAAAGTTTTAAATTTATTCAAAATGAAGCCTAAAAAGTATTAATTTAGGCTGAAATGCGGAAAAAATAGAAAATTTATTGCGGGGGTATTTTTAATAAAAAAGCGCTTATAAAAGCGCTCATGTTAAGCAAAAAGTTAAGCAAAGTTCATTCGTGGTATTTACGAATAACCGCTATTTTGCCATCTTCTATTTCGAGCACATCCATAATGGTTTGCGTGTATTCAATTTCTTGCTGGTTTTGCGGGTGTATACCTTTAGCATGATGGGTATAACGTAAGGCAATGGCAGAATCATTAAAAATAAAGGTATCGAGTAAATTTGCTTGGTATTCAGTGTGCGCACCAAGGTAAAAAGTCATGCCTTTACGCATCATGGCTTTACCATCTGGTTCTCTTGAATCATCGGTTTGATAAGGTAAGTGTTGATTTGCTACATCGTCAGTTAATAAAGCTAAAAAAGCTTCTAACTCTTTTTTAGTCGCATTAGGTGCTTGTGTTGCAACCATGGTATTAAAGTACTGCTGTGCTAATGCTGTGAGCTCTGGGTTAGCTTGCTTTGCTTGGCTGCTAAATGTGCTTAGCAAGCAAATAGCTAGAAAATAAAGGGGCTTCATCGTTATTCCTTGTGGTTTTAGTTAATGACTAATAATCAAACTACAAACCTAAAATAACGACAAAGCACCGAACTATCAACAATTTAGTTTTAAGCTGTTTGTGGCTTTATGATCTCGCGTTTATCTAAATAACCGCTGTAACGAGTTGCAATTAACGCAGCTAAACTGATGATAGCGCCAATCCAAGCAGTGTCTTGCAGTGAATAGTTTTCCACGACAATGCCACCTAACACTGAGCCCAGCGCAATACCGATATTAAACGCAGCAATGTTTAACCCAGAGGCCACATCGACTGCATTGGGTGTAAACTTTTCGGCAAGTTTAACCACATAAACTTGCAGCCCAGGCACATTACCAAACGCAAATGCCCCCCATACAAGTATGGTCAGTACCGCAGTGACTTTAGATTGCATGGTAAAGGTCAGCACCAACAGCACAATACTCAAAGCACTAAAGATAATAGTCAGCGCACTAATGGGGCCCTTTTTATCGGCTAACTTACCGCCGTAGATGTTACCAACAGCAACCGATACCCCATATACCAGCATGATTAAGCTAATAGTGGCTGATGCAAATCCAGTTTGCTGCTCTAAAATGGGCGCTAAATAGGTAAAAGCAGTAAATGTGCCGCCATAACCAAGTATGGTCATCAAATACACCAGTAAAAGCCTAGGTTGCACCATTACTTTTAATTGCTCACTCAAAGTAGCCGGTTTACTTTGCTTTAAGTTGCTCGGAATTAAAAATGCGCTACCAATGAGTGCAATTAAGCCCAGTAAAGACACCACTAAAAAGGTCGCTCGCCAACCAAAGTGCTGACCAATCCAAGTCCCTAATGGCACACCGGTTACCAATGCAACCGTTAAACCAGTAAACATAATCGCAATAGCACTGGCTTCTTTATCTTTACTGACAAGCCCTGTTGCGATGGTTGAACCAATTGAGAAAAACACCCCATGGGCAAGACCAGTTAGAATCCTTGCTGTGATCAAACTGCCATAACTAGGTGCTTGCCAAGCCAGTAAATTACCGATTACAAATAGGCTCATTAAGCTAAGTAATACATGTTTTCGATTCCATCGCCCTGTTAGCGCAGTTAATACTGGCGCCCCCACCGCAACACCCAAAGCATACAAGCTTACAAGTAGCCCGGCACTCGGTAACGAAACAGCTAAATCATCAGCAATAGTTGGCACTAAGCCGACAATCACAAACTCAGTGGTGCCTATGGCAAACGCACTGAGAGTCAACGCTAGTAATGCTATTGGCATCACAAATCCTCTATTTAATTTTGAAAGTGCGGCTATTGTGGCTAAAATTAAATTTGCAAAAAATAGCAGTAGTGACAAAATACTTTTGTCAAAAATGAAAAGGTAAAGCCATGAGCGTGATCTCCAACACCCAAGATTTAGAAGCATTTATTAGCGTGGTTGATACCGGTGGTTTTTCAAGTGCAGCCAATGCCTTGGATGAACAAGTAGCAAAAATATCACGGGCGGTAACTCGGCTCGAAAAATCCTTAAATGTTACCTTATTCAATCGCACCACAAGGCGCATTGAGCTGACCGAAGAAGGTCAGTTATTTTTAGGCTATGCTAGAGAAGCACTGAGTCAGCTTGCACAAGGCGAAGAAGCCTTAAAGCTTCTACACTGCGCCCCATCAGGAAAATTAAGAGTCGATGCTGCAAGTCCTTTTGTGTTTCACCAATTAGCACCACACTTAAAAGCCTTTAACCAAGCTTATCCTGACATAAAACTTGAGATCACCAGCCACGACAACATTATCGATTTACTTGAGCATAAAACCGATATTGCTATTCGTATTGGCGAACTCGCTGACTCAAACTTGCATGCGCGCACTTTGGGAGTTAGCAAACTTCAGCTCGTTGCCAGCCCTGATTATTTAAAAGCGGCGCCACCATTAAATGAGCTAACCGACTTAGCCTCGCACCAGCTTATTGGTTTTACCGATGCGCCGCATTTAAACCACTGGCCGCTAACCACGCCTTTAGACCTTAAATTTTCAATCAGTGCATCAAGTGGTGAAACTGTGCGTCAGCTTTGTATTCAAGGTCATGGCATTACCTTGTTGTCGGAATTTATGATCCACGAAGATTTAAAAGCAGGCCGTTTAGTAAAAGTGCTCGAAGGCGAAGTACTGAGCCCTAATCGCCGCGAAAAAGTGCATGCGGTGTATTATCAAAACAGCGGAGTGTCATCCCGGGTATTGGCGTTTTTAGACTTTATTGCACCAAGATTAACACTGTAGTTTTTGCGTTTTTAACAAAAGTGTTTTGTGATTAGTGGCATTAATTTCATAAATAATTTTCGTTATGCTGAAAGCATATTCGCTTTCAAGGAGCCGTAATGAACAAATTATTCGAAACCGTACAACTTGCCGGTCATACATTAAAAAACCGCATTGTTATGCCACCAATGACTCGCTCTCGCTCATCACAACCGGGTGATATCGCCAATGAGTTAATGGCCGACTACTATGCACAGCGTGCCAGCGCCGGCTTAATTATTAGCGAAGGTACACAAATATCAGCCCTAGGAAAGGGTTATGCTTGGACACCGGGTATTTATACTGCCGAGCAAATTGCTGGCTGGAAAAAAGTAACCGACAAAGTTCATCAAGCTGGTGGCATTATGTTTGCCCAGCTTTGGCATGTTGGCCGCGTATCTCACCCAAGTAACACAAGTGGCGAGCAACCAATTGCGCCATCAGCGATTGCAGCTAAAGACGTTAAAGTTTTTATTGATGAAGATGACAAACCCGATTTTGTTGCCACAGCACAGCCAAGAGCAATGAGCCATGACGACATCAAACAGGTTATAAACGAATACCGTCAAGCTGCCCGTAATGCTGTAGATGCAGGGTTTGATGGTATTGAACTTCACGCTGCCAATGGTTACTTAATTAATCAATTTATTGATTCAGAGTCAAACCAACGCACTGATGAATATGGCGGCAGTTTAGAAAACCGCTTACGCTTTTTGCAACAAGTGACACAAGCGGTTTGTGATGAAATTGGCGCTGAGCGTGTTGGCGTGCGCCTTGCTCCACTCACAACCCTCAATGGGACTGTTGATGATAACCCGTTTGAAACCTATATTGGCGCAGCAAAAGTACTCAATGAACTCAACGTTGCTTACCTGCACATTGCCGAAGCTGATTGGGATGATGCACCTTTAATGGAGCAAAGTTTTAAACAAGCACTGCGTGAAAACTATGCCGGATTAATGATTTATGCAGGCAAATACACTGGCGAGAAAGCAGAGCAAGCATTGGCCGCAGGCTGGGCTGATTTAATTGGTTTTGGTCGCCCGTTTGTTGCAAACCCAGATCTGCCAGCTCGTATTGAACAAGGCATTGAACTTGCGAAGCATGATCCAGATACCTTATTTGGAGGCGGTGCTAAAGGCTACACTGACTACCCTTTAGCAACGCAGTAACGCGCTAAAAAAGCTGGCTCGTCAACCAATAGCCCAGCACAATAAAGCTGATGTTGGCGAGCGCTCTTAACCACCAAGGAGCAGAACTAAACTGCAATTGGCTGTACTTGCTTACTAAAACCAACACGCCCATCACAGTAAACCAAGGAGTAAAAAAGAATATTGGCTTTAACTTCACTAAACTCACTGCTAAATCGTGCAGCGCACCGCTTACAGCAAAGGTCACAACAACCGCACACCAAACCGGCATAATGTCATTGCAAGGCTTCATTACATACCGAGATAAATAATAGCTCCACACCGGATTCCAATATCGCCAAAACAGATAAAACGAGCTAGCACCTAGAGAACGTGTCAGCATATTGCGCAACGAATCTTTATGCCCAAGGGGCACACCTGTGCGTTTTTTAACGTATTGAGCAAGGGTAATAGCTGCAGACACCGACTTTCTCTTTTTTACTAATGACTCAATTAGACTACTAAACAGCCAACAAAAGAGAAACCAAAACAAGGCTTGAAATTGTAACGGTTTATTTTATTCGTATTGGTTTTGCGCAGATAGATAGCTGGTAATCACCCATTACTTCTGCTATCAACATTAGAGGGACACCAATGAAAACCTCATTATCATTGATTGGCTACTGAGTGAAACATTGAAAGTGTACCCTAACGGAGTATACTATGATTTATAAAACAAAGGATTTTGTTTCGCGCACGAAAAAAGAAAGCCTGTCTGATGCTGATTTAATAAACGCTTGCAGAGAGATGTCAGCAGGCCTTTACGATGCAGACCTAGGTGGTAATGTCTATAAAAAGCGCGTAGCCATGGGCAGTAAAGGAAAAAGAGCTGGTTATAGAACTATTGTCGGGGCGGTAATTGGTGATAAATATTTCTTTCTCTATGCATTTGCTAAAAACGCTAGAGCTAACATAAACGCTAAAGAAAAATTAGCATTAAAAGAGTTAGCAAAAGAGTTTATTCGTTTTTCCCAAAGTGAACTTGAGCAACTAGTCGATGATGGCGAACTTTTAATTGTAGGTGATGATCATGAGTGACATATTAAAGTCAGTTCACAAAACAGCGAGTGGATTAAAAAAGTCTGGAGTTATAGACAAAACGACGATGCGTAAATTTGACGCATTGTGCCTTACAAATGTTCATGAATTTACCCCCGAACAAGTTCGTAATTTAAGACTGAAGTACAATCTCTCTCAACCGGTCTTTGCTCAATACTTAAATGTCAGTGACAAGTTAGTTAAAAAATGGGAGCAAGGTGATAGCTCACCAAGAGGAGCAGCATTGAAAATGCTCACTCTGGCAGAGCAAAAAGGGTTGGAAGCAATCGCTTAAGACCAACCCAAAGTACTGCAAACTTAATCACTTACTTCATTAAAATCACATCTTACTTTTTACTTTATTAGTCGCTTGGCTGGTGGCGGGGTTGTCTGGCCAAAAATGTTTTGGATAACGCCCTTTCATTTCTTTTTGCACATCGCGGTAACTCGTTTGCCAAAAGTTAGCTAAGTCTTGGGTTAGCTGCAGCGGTCGCCGCGCTGGCGATAATAGCTCCATTAATAATGGCAGTTTACCTTGGGCCAGCAAAGGCGTGCTGGTCATGCCATACACTTCTTGCATGCGCACACTGAGCTTCGCAGGACCATCGAGCTGATAGGTCACTTTTACATTTGAACCACTTGGCACAGTTAATCGCAAGGGCAGGTGTTCATTCAATAGGCTTTGCTGCTGCCAATCAAAACAGCTTTTGATCGCTTCGCTGTAATTGAACTTTTTTAATTGCTCAAGGTTTTTAATATCATCCAAATAAGGTGCAAGCCATTGGTTATCGGCAATTAATTCATCATGATTTAAAAGTGGGAATGATTCTGGTAACAGCTTACTTGCCAAGATCATTCGAATAAGTAACTGCTCATTGTCAGGCTGATCATTAAATAGCGAAAAGCCCTGTTTACTAAATAAGTTTAACCACGCTTTAGTACGCTCGTTTTTATCTAGTGGCTGTTTACTTGGCTGACTCGCTACAGTGATAGCACCGAGCTTAAGCTCATCTTGATGGATAAAACGCCCTGCTTTTTCATCGTATTCGCAGCGAGTTTGCTCAGTAAATAAATGCGAAAGCTCATCTTCAAGCTCACTTGGCATAAAGGCAACAGCAGCAAAAACACGGTTTCCCTTGTGGCCGCCCATATGCGCAATGGCAATATAATCATCGTTATGCCAAAACTCCTCGCTTAAGTCGGCGCCCGCACCGTTGGCAAGTAAATAACCATTCCCGCGCTTTTTGGCTAGGCGGTCAGGAAAAGCAAGCGCCACCAGCAGCGACAAGTACTCTGTTTTAAGCTCATTAACCGGCTTGAGTTGCAAGCGTGATAGCCAATAATTTAATTGCTGCTTAAATACTGGGTGAGGTTTGCTGTGCTGGCTATGCAATGCCAAATTAAGATCAGCTGGCATACTAATTCGGCTTTCAAGCAGTGCCGTTAAATACCCCGCTAATACATAAATACCAGGCATGCGCTGCTCTAGTTGCTTTGCCTTAATGAGCATATGCGAGAGGCGAATATCGGCTCCATAGCTCAGCATTTGGCTGCCAAGCGAAGTAAGCTTTTCATTTTCATCAATGGCTTCGAGCATTTTCAAAAGTGCCGTTGCCTGTTTAACCTGCTGGCTACTTGGTGGATCGAGCAAGCTAAGCTCGGCAAGTGATGCCCCCCACTGCTTTGCCTCTAATAACAATTGACTAATATCACTGGTCAGAATTTCTGGCGCATCATGGCTGTTGCGGCGCTCAAAGGTTTGCTTAGAGCCTAACCGATACACAACCCCCGGCTCAATGCGCCCAGCACGACCAGCGCGCTGTATGGCTGAAGAACGAGAGATACTTTGCGTAACAAGCTCTGTCACACCCGTTTTTAAATTAAAACTGGCAGCACGACGTTTACCGCTATCAACCACAATGCGTATTCCTTCAATGGTCAAACTGGTTTCAGCCACATTGGTGGTTAATACCACTTTACGTTTGCCATTTTTAGCAGGCGCAATAGCAGCTTGTTGCTCATTTTTATTTTGCTCACCATACAAGCTAAATATCTCAACATTATCACCTAAATCGTTTAGAGACTGCTGAACCCGTATGATTTCACGCTGCCCTGGTAAGAATACTAAAGCACTGCCCGTTTGCTCACTAAGCGCCTGTTTTATAACTGCAGGTATGTCATCGAGCCAGCGGCTTTCGTCTTTAAGTGGAATGTAAACTTCATCAATGGGGTAGCTTCGCCCTTGTGATGAGATGATAGGACAGCTAAAAAACTCACTGTAACGCTCGCCGTCTAAGGTTGCCGACATCAGTAAGATTTTTAAATCATCGCGAAGTGCTGCTTGTGTTTCAAGGGCAAATGCCAAAGCCGTATCAGCAGCAATTGAGCGCTCATGAAATTCATCAAATATAAGTAAATCAACATCACTAAGCTCTGGATCATTTTGCAACATACGCGTCAGCATGCCTTCGGTGACAATTTCAAGCTTAGTTGCAGAACTAACTTTTGATTCGCCACGAATACGTAAGCCGACACTGTCGCCAACTTTTTCATTTTGCTGACTTGCCAAGTACTGAGCAATATTGCGTGCGGCGAGTCGTCTTGGCTCTAACATAACAATGCGTTTAAAGTGCCCTTCGCGCATTAAGGTAAGAGGTAGCCATGTTGATTTACCCGCTCCCGGTGGCGCTTGCAATAAGGCCATAGGGTTACTCTGTAATGTTGTTAACAGGGATTGATAAATATCTTCAACTGGCAGCACGTTAGGTATCTCTTACTTTCTTTTCGCGCATTGTATCAAAAAATTACAGGCAGGGATGAGTAGCCTTAAATTGCATGAAATAATTACACGCTTCAACCTTTAAACAGGTACAAATTGCAATTAGATAACTCCACCACCTAACACAAAAAATTAAAAACCAATAATATCAATTAGTTATTTACACTGTTAGAGTGGCATAACGATTGCTCTTACTAACACGAATGTTTAACAAAGTAAGGAGATTATGATGAACAGCGATCGTTTAGAAGGTAATTGGAAAGAACTTAAAGGTAAAGCGCAACGTAAATGGGGCGAACTTACTGATGGTGATTTAGATGTGATTGAGGGTAGCCGTAAAGAGCTTATTGGTAAAATCCAGCAAAAATACGGTAAATCGAAAGAAGAAGCTGAGCGTGAAGTCAGCGACTTTGAAAAAAGCCATTAATTTGAGCAATAAATAAAGCCGCTAATTGCGGCTTTATTTATCAAGCAGGCTCGTGCTTTGCTAAATCAACTTCAGCAACCGTTTGATTTTTACCTTGCGATTTAGCACGGTAAAGTCGCTTATCAGCAATGTTTAAGCAGTGATCAACACTCTCATCTGGCACGCGTTGGTATAAGCCAATACTTAAGGTGACATGAAAACGATGCTGACCACTAGTGAATGGCTTTTCAGCGAGCTTTTTATGAATGTTGTCTGCAACTTGGTAGGCCCGTTGTTCATTCCCCGCAGGAATAACAATTAAAAACTCTTCGCCGCCCCAACGGGAAATGACATCTTCTTCTGTGCACACTTTATTAAATACATCAGCGAAAAATATTAGCACCTCATCGCCTACTTGATGACCATAGGTGTCGTTGATTTGTTTAAAGTTATCAACATCCATCAGCAAGAACACAGCCCCTTCGCCAAAGCGTTTATCTTGTAAGCACTCAGTTGCAAAACGACGATTTACAAGTTCAGTCATTGCATCATAGCGTGCAAGCTTTTGATTAATTTTAAGTTGCTTCATTAACTCTAAACTGTATTTGTTGCGGTAATATTCGTAGAAGCCACCCAAAATACATAAAATAGAGAAGCACAGCATGACCCGCGTTGGAAAGTAATGACTTGAATAACTGTAATAACCAAATTGATCGGTAAAATAGAAAAGCACTGAGATAATAATGGCAAGCAGGATAAGATCGAACGCTCCGCGCTTTAAGCCACGAATAAAAAATGTTACTGGGGATACAATAAATAGCCATAACGGCCCTGTGCCATTACTGCCACCCGAGACAGTTAAGAAGCACATCATTGCATAAAGTGCGTACAGCATGAGTACTGAAATAAATTGATCACGCCCCTTTATTAAAAAAGGCAAAGCAAAAATAACAACGCCAACAATTAATAAATAACTTAATGCGATGTAGCCATCTTGATAACTTGTGACCGACATCAACAAAGAGGTCACTGCACCAATAAATGCAAATACGCGTAAGAATCGCGCTTTATCTCTCTCGCTTGCATTCACAGTATCAATCACAATTTCACCTTAGATTCCTTGCTCAACCTCAATAACTTTAACACAAATATTTAAATTAGAAGGAATTTGCCAGTACTAAAGCAATTAAAAAGAAAAAAGTATGAAAAAAATGGACATAAAAAAACGAGCCATTTGAGGCTCGTTTTTAATTTAAACTAAAGGTTATTATTCTGGCTCATAGCCCAAATTAGGCGACAACCAACGCTCAGCTTCAGCAAGTGTCATGTTGGTACGCTTAGCGTAATCTTCAACCTGATCTTTTTGAATTTGCGCCACTGCGTAGTATTTCGCTTCAGGGTGAGAGAAATACCAACCAGAAACTGCAGCACCCGGCCACATTGCGTATGAGCTGGTTAGTTTCATGCCAATACGCTGTTCGGTATCAAGTAACTGCCAGATTTTCTTCTTCTCGGTATGCTCAGGACAAGCAGGATAACCTGGCGCTGGGCGAATACCTTGGTAGTTTTCACGAATAAGTTCATCATTCGATAGATTTTCATCTACCGCATAGCCCCAATATTCTTTACGCACTTGTTCATGCAAATATTCAGCAAACGCTTCTGCTAAACGGTCAGCAACGGCTTTAACCATGATCTTATTGTAATCATCTTGCTTAGCATCGAAGGCATCGGCAAGGTCATCCTCTTCAAGACCACCAGTTACCGCAAAAGCACCAAAGTAATCTGGGGTGCCTTTTGGCGCGATATAATCGGCTAAGCAGTAGTTAGCAAAGTCGTTTTTTTCAGTTTGCTGACGTAAATGACACGATGTAGTTAAAAGCGTTGTACGCGACTCATCAGTGTAAATCTCAATGTCATCCCCTACTCGGTTTGCTGGGAATAAACCAATTACACCAAGAGGTTGTAGCGCACCTGATTGCTCAAGTTCATCAAGCATTGCATTGGCATCAGCAAATAAGCTTTTTGCTTGTTCGCCGACTATTTCATCTTCAAGAATACGTGGGTACTTACCTGCAATTGACCACGTCATGAAATAAGGTGTCCAGTCGATGTACTGTCTTAACGTCGCAATCGAAACATCTTTAAACTCTGTGACACCTAGCTTTTTCGGCACAGGTGGTGTGTAGTTGTCCCAATCAAGTTTTACAGCGTTGTCGCGAGCACGCTGTAAAGTAACGGGTTTTGAGCGCGGCTTTTTACGTGCTTGTTGTTCACGTACTTTTTCATACTCAGTCTTGGTTTTCTCTAAAAATGCTGGCTTTAACTCTTTAGACAGTAAATTAGAAACCACACCCACAGCACGGCTGGCGTTATTTACGTAAACCACACCTTTATCATACTGAGGTTCAATTTTAACCGCGGTATGCGCTTTAGAGGTTGTTGCACCACCAATCAGTAGCGGTAATTCAAAACCACGACGGGTCATTTCTTTGGCAACATGCACCATTTCATCAAGGGATGGGGTAATAAGCCCTGATAAACCAATAATGTCGGCTTTTTCGTCAATGGCGGTTTGCAAAATTTTCTCTGCAGGCACCATCACACCAAGGTCGATAACCTCGTAGTTATTACATTGCAGTACCACGCCTACGATATTTTTACCAATGTCGTGTACGTCGCCCTTAACGGTTGCCATAACCACTTTACCATTGGTTGCGCCCTCTTCTTTTTCTGCTTCAATGAAAGGGTCAAGATAGGCAACGGCGCGTTTCATTACACGAGCAGATTTAACAACCTGAGGTAAGAACATTTTACCTGCACCGAATAAGTCGCCTACTACGTTCATGCCGTCCATCAGCGGGCCTTCAATCACTTCGATAGGCTTAGCTTTGCTCTTACGGCACTCTTCAGTATCTTCGTCAATATACTCGGTAATGCCTTTTACTAGCGCATGTTCAAGGCGCTTTTCAACAGGCCAAGTACGCCACTCTAAATCTTCTACTTTCTCTGCTTGCGCCATACCTGAGTATTTTGGTGCAAGTTCAACAAGTCGCTCACCAGCACCTGGGTCGGTATTGAGGATCACATCTTCTACAGCTTTTCGCAGCTCTTCGGGGATATCGTCGTAAACCGCTAATTGACCAGCATTTACAATGCCCATATCCATACCCGCTTTAATCGCGTGGTATAAAAACACTGAGTGAATAGCTTCACGCACTGGGTTGTTGCCGCGGAACGAGAACGACACATTCGATACACCACCCGACACTTTACAATGCGGTAAGCCTTGCTTGATTCGACGTGTACCTTCGATAAACTCAACAGCGTAGTTATCGTGCTCTTCAATGCCCGTTGCGACAGCAAAAATGTTCGGGTCAAAAATAATGTCTTCTGGTGGAAAGCCAATATCATCAACGAGTATTTTGTAGCTACGCTGACAAATCTCGAACTTACGATCAGCAGTTTCGGCTTGTCCTTTTTCATCAAACGCCATAACAACCGCAGCAGCGCCAAAGCGCTTAATTAGCTTAGCTTGGCGGATGAATGGCTCTTCACCTTCTTTAAGTGAAATTGAGTTAACAATGGCTTTGCCTTGAATACACTTTAAGCCAGCTTCAATCACATCCCATTTCGATGAGTCGACCATGATAGGTACTTTTGAGATATCAGGCTCTGAGGCAATTAAGTTTAAAAATTTTACCATCGCCGCTTTTGAGTCCAACATGGCTTCATCCATGTTGATATCAATCACTTGCGCGCCATTTTCTACTTGTTCACGGGCAACATCGAGAGCGGTCTCGTAATCTTCTTCCATGATCAAGCGCTTAAACTTAGCCGAGCCAGTTACATTGGTACGCTCACCGACGTTAGTAAATACAGCAATTTGGTCAGTCATGTCGGTTTCCTAGTTTAAGTTGCACGCTTCAAGGCCCGATAAGCGCATACGCACTTCAAGCTCTGGCAGTTGGCGAGGCTTAACACCACTCAGGCCTTTCGCAAACGCCTTAATATGAGCCGGTGTGGTGCCACAACAACCACCTACAATATTAATAAAGCCAGATTTGCCCCAATCGATAATTTCTTTAGCCATTTCAGGGGCTTCTAAATCATATTCACCAAACTCATTCGGTAAACCTGCATTTGGATGCACCGAGGTAAAGGTTTCACAAACGCGCGATAGCTCTTCAACATACTGGCGCAGTAAGTCTGGGCCAAGGGCGCAGTTGAGGCCAATTGAGAGCGGTTTAATATGGCGAATAGAGTTATAAAATGCTTCGGTGGTTTGTCCTGATAAAGTACGACCAGAGGCATCGGTAATGGTGCCTGAGATCATCACAGGCAAACTACGACCAGCTTGCTCGAAAGCTTCTTCTACGGCAAACGAAGCGGCTTTTGCATTAAGCGTATCAAAGATGGTTTCAATCAAAATAAGGTCTGCGCCACCTTCCATCAGTGCCAGTGTCGACTCAACATACGCAGCCACCAGCTTATCAAAATTGATATTGCGATAACCTGGGTCATTTACATCTGGTGAAATAGAGCAGGTTTTTGACGTTGGCCCAAGCACCCCCGCTACATAACGCGGTTTACTTGGATCTTTTGCTTCAAACTCATCACATACGCCGCGCGCAAGTTTCGCTGATTCGAGGTTGATTTCGCGACTAAGACTCGCCATATCATAATCTTCCATCGAAATAGTCGTGGCATTAAAGGTATTGGTTTCGATGATATCGGCACCGGCTTCTAAGTAAGCACGGTGAATATCAGCAATGATCTTTGGCTGAGTCAGGCTTAATAAGTCATTATTGCCCTTAATAAGTACATGCCAGTCTTTAAAGCGCTCACCGCGATAGTCTTGCTCTTCTAATTTATGTTCTTGGATCATGGTGCCCATCGCGCCATCGAGGATTAAAATTCGCTGTTTCAGCGCCTCGGTCAATTGTTCGCGTTTATTCACTGCATTACTCGGCATAGTTGTTAGTCCTTACGTCTTGGCTAACTAAGTTAATATCATACGGTGTAGTTTGGTACACATAATAGTTTAACCAATTAGAAAACAATAAAAAGGCATGACTTTGCCATGTTTTCGATGGTTCGTTATCAGGGTTATCATCTGGGAAATAATTTTCTGGTTTAGGTGCGTCTGCAGACTTCTCGCTATCACGCAGGTACTCTTCTTTTAAGGTATGCGCATCGTACTCTGGATGACCTGTAATATACACTTGGCTGCCAGACTTATTCTTAATTAAATAGGCACCAACTCGCTCAGAACCAGCTAACACCACCAAATCATCACAGGCAGTTATCTTATCAATATCAATATGACCATAGCGAGAGTGTGGCACTAAAAAGGTATCATCAAAGCCACGGGTGAGTGCTGCGTGGTCAAAATAGCTTTTGTGGGTAAATACACCACTTAACTTATTTGGTTTAAGTTCACGCTTAAGACCATAGTGGTGATAAAGCCCCGCATGGGCCGCCCAACACGAAAACAGCGTAGAGGTAACATGCAGCTCAGCCCAGTCTAAAATCACTTTAAGTTCATCCCAATAGACAACATCGTCATACTCTAAATGTGCAAGCGGCGCACCTGTGATGATCATGGCATCGTAGTTATTGTCTTTTACCTCAGAAAAATAACGATAAAACGTATCTAAGTGCTGCTCAGAGTTACTACTGCTGCGGTGGGTATCTAAGCGCAACAGCTCAACATTAACTTGTAGCGGTGAGTTAGCTAGTAAGCGAATAAACTGCACCTCGGTTTCTACTTTGTTTGGCATTAAGTTTAAGATGGCCAAACGCATTGGGCGAATCTCTTGCGTTTTCGCACGGCTTTTTGGCATTACAAACACGTTTTCCTGACGTAACTTTGCAATAGCTGGCAATTCATCTTTTACTGTAATGGGCATAGCGGGCTCCGAGCATACATATTAGAGTGCTAATTATGAACGGATAGTTAGAAATTTCAACCTCTAGATGTTTAGATGTCCAAATGAAGTGATATTTCTGAGTGGTCATTAATTAAAATGTATGACTCTTTGAGTAAATAACACCTTGATATTAAGCCTATCATAAACGCTGAATTCTGTATTTTGAGGTAGTTTGGGTATACAATACTTGCTGTTAATTTTTATTATAAATTGAAGGCTTCTTTCATGGTGTTACCAGACAAGTTTATATTCTCGATGAGTCGAGTATCTAAGGTTGTGCCACCTAAGCGCACTATCTTAAAAGATATTTCTTTACACTTTTTCCCAGGCGCAAAAATTGGTGTGCTAGGTCTAAACGGTGCAGGTAAATCGACGTTACTGCGCATTATGGCCGGTGTTGACCAAGACTTTGAAGGTGAAGCTCGCCCTCAACCAGGCACTAAAATCGGTTACTTACCGCAAGAACCGCAGCTAGACGAGAACAAAACAGTTCGCGAAACAGTAGAAGAAGCGGTAAGCGAAGTTAAAAATGCATTAAATCGTCTAGATGAAGTATACAACGAGTATGCAATGGACGGTGCTGACTTCGATGCGCTTGCTAAAGAGCAAGGCGAATTAGAAGCTATCATCCAAGCACACGATGGTCACAATATTGATAACGTGTTAGAGCGTGCAGCTGATGCATTACGCCTACCACCTTGGGATGCAAAAATTGAACACCTTTCGGGTGGTGAGCGTCGCCGAGTTGCGATCTGTCGTTTACTACTTGAAAAACCAGATATGCTTATTCTTGACGAACCAACCAACCACTTAGACGCTGAGTCAGTTGCTTGGTTAGAACGCTTCTTACACGACTACGAAGGTACTGTGGTTGCTGTAACCCACGACCGTTACTTCTTAGATAACGTAGCAGGTTGGATTTTAGAGCTTGACCGTGGTGAAGGTATTCCTTGGGAAGGTAACTACTCATCGTGGCTTGAGCAAAAAGATTTACGTTTACAACAAGAACAGAAATCTGAAAAAGCACGTCAAAAATCAATCGCACAAGAACTTGAATGGGTTCGTTCAAACCCGAAAGGCCGTCAAGCTAAGTCTAAAGCACGTATGGCACAGTTCTCAGAGCTTCAACAAAATGATTACCAAAAGCGTAACGAAACGAATGAGCTATTCATTCCACCGGGTCCACGCTTAGGTGACCAAGTTATCGAAGTGAAAGGCCTGAAGAAGAGCTTTGGCGACCGCGTATTAATTGATGACTTAAACTTTGCAATGCCTAAAGGCGCTATCGTAGGTATTATCGGTGCCAATGGTGCAGGTAAATCAACGCTTTTCAAAATGCTAAGCGGTGAAGAAAAGCCTGATAGCGGTGAGATCATTGTTGGTGAAACAGTAGAGCTTGCAACTGTTGATCAGTTCCGTGGCAACATGGACGAGAGCAACACTGTTTTCCAAGAAATCTCAAACGGCCAAGACGTATTGAAAATTGGTAACTTTGAATTCCCAAGCCGTGCCTATGTTGGCCGCTTTAACTTCAAAGGTAACGACCAACAAAAATTCGTTAAAGACCTATCAGGTGGTGAGCGCAACCGTTTACACCTAGCTAAGCTGTTAAAAGCTGGTGGTAACGTATTACTTCTGGATGAGCCAACCAATGACCTAGACGTTGAAACACTACGTGCACTTGAGAACGCTATTTTAGAGTTCCCTGGCTGTGTAATGTGTATCTCGCATGACCGTTGGTTCCTTGACCGTATTGCTACACATATTCTTGATTACCGTGACGAAGGCCAAATTAACTTCTTCGATGGTAACTACACAGAATACGAAGAGTGGTTGAAGAAAACCTTAGGCGCCGAAGCGGCACAACCTAAGCGTATCAAATACAAAAAAATTGGCTAATTAGCTGATATTATAAAAGCCCCAGTTTAGGGGCTTTTCTATAACTATTAACTTTCATCAGTAATTATCAGCTGTTTTCTCTCATTCATTTCATATTGAACTATACTGTTTAGGCTAAAAAGTATGGAGAATAGAGACATGAATGAACGCAGAGAGTTTTCTAGGGTGCTATTTTCTTGCCCGGCTGTCCTTCATATAGAAGGTAACGACTATCACTGTCAGTTACTCGATTTATCATTACAAGGTGCACTTATCACTAAAAGTGATTCATTTTTAATACCTATCCATTCTAAAGCCGATTTAATTTTCACCCTACCCGAATCAAGTATTGAGATAAAAATGCAAGTTGAACTGTGTCATGTTGAACATCAGCATGCTGGGCTTCGCTGCGAACATATTGATATAGATAGTATTAGCCACCTTAAGCGACTAATTGAGCTAAACCTAGGTGATGAAGCTCTATTGCATCGAGAACTAGCGCATTTAATTCACGCTCCAGAGTAAACATCTGCTCAGAAATTCGCTATGCTGTAGCAAATTCAGCTATCCAATGAGCTATGCAGTTAAATCCCCATTTACCTTTGGTTTATCATCCTAATTATTCGTTTAGCTTCGATCCAAACCACCGCTTTGTAATGAGTAAGTTTGCTTATTTATATGAGCATGTGCAAAACCTTGGATTAATAAATGACAACCTAACTCAGCCGATGCTTGGCACGCCTGAGCCCCTTGAGTTAGTACATTGTGAAAACTACATCCACGACCTTTGGCATAATCGTTTAGATGAAAAAGCGATGCGCCGCATAGGCTTACCTTGGTCAAAAGAGTTAATGGCACGTACCTTTACCGCCCCACTTGGCACCTTACAAACAGCACGCTTAGCGCTGAAACATGGCATCGCTTGTCACTTAGCCGGTGGCACTCATCATGCGCATACTGATTTTGGCTCAGGTTATTGCATGGTAAACGACCTAGCGTTCACCAGTGAAACCCTGATAAAAAGTGGTGAAGTGACCAATATACTTATTTTTGACTTAGACGTTCATCAAGGTGATGGCACCGCAGCAATGCTCGCACATCAACCTTATGCTTATACCTGTTCGATTCACTGTGAAAAGAATTTTCCGTTTCGAAAATCGGCCAGCGATTTAGATATTGGTTTAGCACCCAATGTCGCTGATAGTGAATACCTAGGCGTTGTTGACGATACTCTGAGTTATTTATTAAACACCCTTAACCCAGATTTAGTGCTTTATGATGCAGGTGTTGATGTGTGGCAGCAAGATGGCTTAGGAAAACTTGATATAAGCTGGCAAGGGATAGCGCAACGGGACCATTTAGTCCTCAAGCGTTGCCTTGAGCACAATGTACCTGTCGCAACCGTAATTGGTGGTGGCTATGATAAAGACCATCGTCGTTTAGCGGCTCGTCATGGCATAGTAGTTGAGCAAGCTGCTCGTTTTTAATATCAGCAATGAAAAAAGGCCCGGGGAGAAAAAACCGGGCCTTTGCTACTGTAACATTGGGATATGTTAGCAACTTTCTTCTAAGTTAAAACAAGTAGCTGTGGAGCTACCGAATGGTAATCTAAAGCCATAGCAATGCTCAAAACCGTGATATTTACAATTGAAAAAGCAAACACTTGGCGCGCCCAGCCGCTAACATCAATATTGCGACGATAGCCACGAAGCGCCATTAGCAACCACCAAAAACTCGTTGTACAAGCTACAGCCATAAAGGCTAAACCTGTATAACCACTAATGGTTAATAACATCACAACCAACGCATACACGGCGATATATAAAACAATGTGATGCTTTGCCTTCTCGATCCCCTGCGCTACTGGTAACACAGGAATTCTGGCCGCTTGGTAGTCGTTATAACGAAAGATTGCAATTGCATATGAATGAGGCATTTGCCATAAACTAAACATGACCAATAAAATCACAGCACCAGCATCAAACTGCCCAGTTACGGCACAATACCCTACTACAGGTGGTACTGCGCCAGATAAACTTCCGACAAAGGTGCCGTACACAGAACGACGTTTCATATATAAGCTGTACACACCGACGTAAATGACGTAACCAAAAGTAGCAAATAAGAGTGCCACTACGTTGGTATACACAGCTAATAAACCGAAACCAATAACACCAAGCACGATGCCATGTGCCATAGCCGCCTTTGCTGACATTTCGCCAGTTACTGTGACGCGTTTGCGAGTGCGCGCCATGGCAACATCAATATCACGATCAATCACGTTATTGATCGCGCATCCTGATGCCACTACTAAAGATAACCCTAGCAAGGTTGCGATCATTAACCATGGGTCAATATCACCGCGAGAGGCTAGCAAGAATCCCCCCGCGACAGAGATCAAATTGCCCATGATAATGCCAGGTTTAGTGACATTTAAATAACGTCGAAACACTTCCTCGACTCCTCTAATTTTCAGCACAAACGCAATATTACGAAAGAAACTAGCTAGTAACAGACTGTAAGAACTGGAGACACAACCTCAAACTAACCAGCTCCTTTCGTAAATCTTTTTACCAATTACAAAGTAACTGTTATTAGTACATCATCATGGCGTTCGATTCGTAGATGATCCACACCGACAAACCAACCACCATCACGATAATTAAAGCACTAAAGATAAACGACAATGAACTTGCCTTGCCGTCTTCTGTTTTGAAGTTTAGGTGTAAGAAATATTTCAAATGCACCCAAATTTGCACAATCGCCATGCTCACGATGCACCATGCAGTGGTCGTTTTAGAAAACGAACCACCCATCACAGCCCAAAATGGAATAGCCGTTAAAACCACTGACAATACAAAACCAATTAAATAGTCTTTAACGCTGCCATGTGATTGCTCATTATGTGCATGAACTTCTAAGTTATTAATTACATGTGATTCACTGTGACTCATTACATTGCTCCCATTAAATAAACAACGGTAAATACACAGATCCACACCACATCTAAGAAGTGCCAGAATAGGCTTAAACAACTTAGGCGTGTCACTGTTTGTGGGTTTAAACCACGGCGCACAACTTCAATCATCAGGACAGTCATCCAAATAAGACCTGCTGTAACGTGAAGACCGTGTAAGCCCACCAAAGAGAAAAACGATGTTAAAAAGGCACTTTGCTGAGGGCCATTACCGTGCGCAATTAGGTGATGGAATTCATATACTTCCATACCAATAAACACAGCACCAAAGGCAAAGGTAACCAGCAACCAAGTTAGAGTAGCCGCTTTTTTCTGCCCGTGAGCAGAGATCATCGCAAAACCAAAAGTGATACTACTGAGTAGTAGTGCTGCGGTTTCAACCGCCACAAAATCAAGTTCAAAAATGTCTTTACCCGACACACCGCCAGCAGTGTTCATAAATAATACTGCGTAGGTTGCAAAGAATGATGCAAACAACAGGCAGTCAGTCATAAGGTAAAGCCAGAAACCAAATACGGTGTTACCACCTGTATCGTGGTGCTCATGGTCATGTGCATCGACATGACCGTGTGCGCCGTTTAAGGTGTCGAGCCCTGCAGAAATGGTACTCATGCATTCACCTCCTTCGTAGCGGCTGTATTGTGAGCCGTTTCTAGTTCAACAATTTCATCTGGTTGCACGTAGTAATCAACATCGCTGGTGTAACAACGTTTAATGAACACCACGATAGCACCCAGTAAACCAAAGGCCGCAAGCCACCAAATGTGCCAGATCATGGCAAAACAGAAGGTTGTTAAAGCTGCGCTCATTAATACACCTGCCGATGTATTTTTTGGCATATGAATTGGGCTATAAGAGGCTTCTTGCTTGTAAGCTAAGCCTTTTTCTTTCATGTCTGTCCACGCATCGATGTCATCAACATGTGGAATTTTCGCAAAGTTGTAGTATTGCGGAGGTGAAGCAGATGCCCACTCAAGAGTATGACCATTCCACGGATCGCCCGTTGTATCATCAAGTTGCTCGCGGTTTTTGAAGCTCACTACAAGTTGCACAACTTGGAACAGGATACCGAACATAATGATCACCGCACCGCCAGCTGCAATGTATAACCAAATGTTCCAATCAGGGTTGTTAGTGTGGTTTAAGCGACGTGTCATACCTAAGAAACCAAGTACGTATAACGGCATAAATGCCACGAAGAAACCAATTAACCAACACCAGAAAGATCTTCTGCCCCAGCTCTCGTCAAGTTTGAAGCCCATTGCTTTAGGGAACCAAAACGCAAAACCAGCTAAATAACCAAATACCGCACCACCAATGATGGTGTTATGGAAGTGAGCGATTAAGAATAAGCTGTTATGTAATACGTAGTCAGCACCTGGAATCGCAAGCAACACACCGGTCATACCACCGATAGTAAAAGTCACCATGAAACCTAAAGTCCAAAGGACAGGCACAGTAATACGTAATCGACCACGATACATAGTGAATAACCAGTTAAATAACTTAACCCCGGTCGGCACCGCAATAACCATGGTCATAACACCAAAGAAGGCATTAACGTTAGCGCTTGAGCCCATAGTAAAGAAGTGGTGAAGCCAAACAATAAAACCTAAAATTGAAATTGCACCACTTGCGTAAACCATCGACTTATAACCAAACAGGCGTTTACCAGCAAACGTAGAGATAACTTCTGAGAAAATACCAAATGCAGGTAAGATCAGAATGTAAACTTCAGGGTGACCCCATGCCCAGAATAAGTTGATGTACATCATCGCGTTACCACCTAATTCATTTGTAAAGAAGTGGAAATCGAGATAACGATCAAGCGTCAGCATTGCCAGTACCGCTGTTAAAATTGGGAACGATGCTGCAATTAAGATATTCGCCCACGTGCATGCCCAAGTAAAAATAGGCATTTTCATTAATGTCATGCCTGGTGCACGCATTTTAAATACAGTCGCTAAGAAGTTTACTGATGTTAATAAGGTACCCAAGCCGGATATCTGCAAGGCCCATATATAATAGTCGACCCCGACACCCGGACTGAATGACAACTCTGACAACGGTGGATACGCAACCCAACCTGTTTTAGCAAACTCACCGAAGAATAATGAGATATTGATTAGGATTGCACCGCCAGCAGTTAACCAAAAGCTAAGGTTATTTAAGAATGGGAATGCAACATCACGGGCACCAATTTGCAGAGGTAAAATGATGTTCATCAAACCAATCATAAACGGCATCGCCATAAAGATGATCATGATCACCCCGTGTGCCGTAAAGATTTGGTCATAGTGCTCTGGTGGTAAATAACCACTTGCACCGCCGGTAGCCATTGCTAATTGCAGTCGCATCATAATGGCATCCGCGAAACCACGGAAAAGCATGATAAGCGCAAGAATGATGTACATCACACCTAAACGCTTATGGTCAATTGAGGTGATCCAGTCGTGCCAAATCACGCCCCACTTTTTATATTTTGTTACTAAGCCTGCCACTAACAGACCTAAGACAGCAACAACCGTCATGGTAACCATGATAATTGGTTCATGAAACGGGATTGCGTCTAATGTTAATTTACCTAACAACGACATGATTATTCCTCGTCCTCGCTGTGCTTTTTATGAGCAGAGTGCTCTGGCATAGCGTGTTGCATTGCACCGTGAGAGCCATGCGCTTGCATATATTTCATTACGATTGAATGGAACATATCTTTATCTACGCTGGCATAGTATTTAACTGGGTCGTATTCACTTGGTTTTGCAAGTTCAACATAGCTTTGCTTAGTCAGTGCAGAGCCGGTATTTTTTACTTTGTTTACCCAAGCATCGAAATCAGCTTCAGTTGCTGTTGCAATGGCATCGAACTTCATTCCTGTGAAACCTGCACCACTGTAGTTAGCAGAGAAACCTTTGAAGGTACCTGGCTCATCAGCGATTAAGTGAAGCTTTGTTTCCATGCCTGCCATTGAATAAATTTGGCTACCAAGCTGTGGAATAAAAAACGAGTTCATGGTGCTTTCTGAGGTGATCTTGTACTGCACTGGCACATTGGCAGGAAAAACAAGCTCATTCACTGTGGCGATGCCTTGCTCTGGATAAATGAATAACCATTTCCAGTTCAAAGATACAACCTCAACAGTAAGGTGCTTACCTTTACCCTCAAGTGGTTTATATGGGTCAAGTTGTTGCGTTGACTGCCATGTGATCACACCTAAAATCGCAACGATAATGATAGGAATGGTCCAAACTACAGCTTCAATCTTGGTAGAGTGCGCCCACTTTGGAGCGTAAATTTCTTGATCTCGTCCATCACGGTATTTCCATGCAAAATAAATTGTCATGGCAATAACTGGAATTACAACAATCAGCATTAACACCGTAGCTACGATAATTAAATACTTCTCGTCGACACCAATTTGACCTTTTGGATCGAGTACCCCGCCTTTACAGCCAGACAAAGCCAGCACTAAAGACGCTAGAGCAATATTACAAAGGTTTCGAATTGACAAAGGAATATCCTACAACCTAAAAGTTAACACTTGTCGAAATAAGAACACGACGCTTTTCTGCAACAGATGCTACAGATATCCCTCGGCTGACTAACGAGCACGACAAATCGGCACGCTAAAAAGTGAGGGAGTTTAGGTTGGCTGACTGAAATTTGGGCGTAAAAAACCCACTAGGTGCTTAGTAAAGACAACTTAGAAAACAACTAAAATGGCTGAACTTAAGCAACAAAGCTTATTTACAGACAACCACTTACACGAGGAGGAGCACGACAGCCATGAGCGCTGTGTACTACTAAAGACTTTATCGTTTCACGCGCAGCGAAAGCCGCTTTACGTAAAATGACACCTGCACGACGCGCAGGGAAGAAATGGAAGACCAACCAGCATAAACCAATAAGTAATTGGCAAGACACAACAGGGTAAGCTAAAAAACTCAACACATTAAGCAACGGTGTTTCGTATAAAGCACCTTCGCTTAATAAGCTTCTAAGCCCTTGAGCATCTTCTACTGTGCCGTTGATTAGCATGGCTGAATTAATCAGCAACAAGGCTAAAACTGACATTAGCTCTTTACCAGCAAAAAACGCACGCGCAGCCAATTGCAATCTAGCTAAGCTAGACTGTTTGACACCTTGTGACTGACTAATTGCTCGCAAAACTCACGCCTTTTTATCGCTTTTACTGCATTTTGGGTAAGCGGCTTACCCTATTTTTAAATGCGGTAACATGATCTTCATCAATAAAGTTTCAGTAATTACTGAAATTTCGATGTGGAGTATAACAAAGTCAACAGACGGTACAAGTAGAAATTAACAGCACAAGGTTAAGTGTTGTTTAGCTAATTGCTAATGAGCTGTAAAAAAATTAATTTATCAAAGCTAAGTAGTTAAAATTAAAAGTGTATTTTATATAGCAAAAAGCAATGAACAAAAAGAAAATGACATATAAACAAGGATTAAACACACACTTACTCAGTAGCAATCAAAGCTTTAATACTGAACAAGGATTAGCCAAACCAGTTTAAATATAATATTCTACAAATCATCAAAACAAAGAATAAAAGAGATAATTATGCGTCAACATGCACTCGCAGCAGTCCTTTTAACATTAAGTACTAGTACACTCGCAAATACGATTGAAGACACCGTAGCGAGCGGCTTGAACAAACCTGCTATTTACTACGCCGATATAGAACCTTACTTAAAAAGCGCAGCAAAGCACCCAAGCGTTACACTAAAACAATTAGGCACCTCTTTCCAAGGACAGGCACTTAACTCTCTTAAAATCGGCACAGGCCCAATCAAAGTGATGATGTGGAGCCAAATGCACGGCGACGAAAACACAGCTACTGCCGCACTAATGGATTTTTTAAGCTTTATAACTGCCGATGAAAACGCACAATGGCTAGAAAAATGGCAACAGAAAATAACCCTTCTCATTATCCCTATGGTGAACCCGGATGGCGCTGCTGTTCAAACCCGCCATAATGCACAAGGTATTGATTTAAATCGTGATGCAAAAGCTCTTCGCACAAAAGAAGGGCTAATACTCATGGCTGCGGCAGATGCATTCAAACCTGACTTTGGCTTTAACTTACATGATCAGAATGCCTATTACGGTGCAGGTAAAATGGGAAAACAAGCCACCATTTCAGTGCTAGCACCCGCCTATAATGAAGCAAGAGAAGTAAATAAAAGTCGTGGTGAGGCTATGCAGTTTATTGCCCACTTAGCCAAATCGGTTAAAACAATGATCCCTGGGCACTTAGGAAAGTACAACGACAGTTACTCTTTCCGCAGTTTTGGCGATACCTTTTCAGAAAAAGGGATCCGAACTATACTAATTGAATCAGGCGCTTACCCAAACGATCCAAACCGACAAATAGCCCGCAAGGTTAACCGTGTTTTATATAAGAATGCAATCGATTCGTTAACTACGGGAGCATGGAAAAACGCGAAAATAGCCCAGTACCACGCCATTCCATTTAACGCTAAAGACAATTGGGTCGACTTACTAATAGACGATGTGACAGTAAATAGTGAGCTAGGTGATTACCAGATAGATATTGCAATAAACAACAAAGGACAGTCACCCATAATTAAAGAATTGGGTGATATAAGCAGTATCCGCCAAGGTTACACCAGTTTAGATGCAAGCAGCCTGAACTTTAAAGTAGGTAACAGCTTTGTTTTAAATGAGTCGTTAACGCTTACAGAAAGCAAATATAAAGAGCTTTTAATACAAGGGTATAGTTGCTTTTCTGGCGATATTAATATGCTAGAAAACGCCACAAATTGGCCAGTTTACGCATGCAAAAGTGTATTTACATCAATACCTTCACTTCATGCACCTGCCGCCTTTTTCTTACAAGCAAATGGCAAAAATAAGTACGCAGTCTTAGGGGCTGAGCTAATTAATTTAGATTAAACACGATTTAAAAAGACAGGCACTGTTAAAAGTGCCTGTTAAATCTCCAAATACCTTAAATTTGTAACCTAAAATAATAGCTGTGCAGGCAAAGCGCCCTATTAGCTTAATCTAATAATAAAAACCAATATAAAAGATTTAGCTTTATGAGAATTAAAAGCACAAATTAGCTGCAAGAGTTTGCAAAAAATAAAAGTCGAGAGAAAAAGATTAACTAGCAAGTAATAACTTACAGCTTGTTAGGTTACTTCGTCGCTTACGAGCAGTTTTACTGCAATAATTTTCAATAGCAGCTACTCGACCTGCAGCTCCATGAAATAAGTTTTCAAACTGAGTTGTTAACGTTAACCAGTTTTCCGGTTCGAAATTCAGCCTTTTAAGGATAGAAGGTAAATGATGTTTTATATATCCGGGCTTATCCGTACCAATACAACGCCCAGTTTGCTCCACAAGCAACAGGTATGACTCTAACTCAAAAGGTATTCCCTTTGATTTATACTTGTTCATTCCACCAACAAAACGAGCAAGTAGCTTAGGCTGCTTTGATTCCTTCACGCTTTGGCATCGTTTTTTAATACTAGTATAATCAGATTGCTCTGGGGTGCTCGCAGCTTTTGCACGAACGGGGTTTAAATCAACATATGCCATGCACGCTAAAAGCGCTGATTCATCAAGTAATGCTTGGCTCTTAAAACGCCCTTCCCAAAAGTGCCCTGTACACTCATCTTCTTTATTTGCACATCTGGCAATATACTCATTAAGCATTCGCATGAACCAACTAATGCTCGAAAGGCGGGCTCTGTATTCTGCAACCTCTTTATTTAAGAAGGCTTGTTGGCCGTCACTTAACGGCTCACCATGAAGAAATTTTTGACCTAAAGGCGTCATTTTACTGAGCTTATACCAGCGTAAAAGAATAGCCTTATCAGATAACCTATTTGCTTTTTTATCATCAACATAAAGCACTACATGAGTATGATTACTCATTACGGCATAAGCACACACATCAATACAAAATACCTTTGCGAGAACAAGCAGGCGCTCTTCAACCCATCCTCGGCGGTGTTCATATGATTTACCTGTGAGTGCATCTTCTCCGCATAGAAAGGCGCGTCTAACACAACGGGATACACAGTGATAATACTTAGTATTCGACAAACAGATTTGCCGCTTCCTTGCTAAAGCCATCGTCCACTCCTTGAACTGATAATTTGAAATGCATTAGCTGTAACTAAAGTGTAGACAAAATCTTTTTTGCCGCAAGAATAAGTTAATAGATAAAAGTGACTGTCCGTGTAAATGAGTTTTACTTTTAACTTCGTAATCCTATGCTTTTGCATATATAAAACCTTCGAATATGCATAATTGCTTTACTTTTCGCTAAATGATTTCCTGCTACCTTTAAGTAAAGAACCTAGTTTATGAGGTATACAGTGAATAAATTAAATTGCTTGCTGATATTAGTACTGCTTGTCTTTTCAAGTGTAGGGGATGCTGGAACTGGTCTCGCAATTGATCCTAGTAAAGCCCAAGCGTACACTCCCGCCCCTGAAAACTTAAAAGCTCGAGAACGTTTTCAAGATAATAAGTTTGGCATCTTTTTACACTGGGGACTATACAGTCAGCTTGGTGGTGTAGGAAGCCCCTATGGAGCCGAGTGGATCATGGAAGATTTACGTATTTCAGGCCCTAAGTATCAGCGTTTGGCTGAGTTTTTTAACCCAACTGGTTTCGATGCAGAACAGTGGGTTAAGGCGTTTAAAGATGCTGGAGCAAAGTATATTGTTATTACTTCAAAGCATCATGATGGGTTTGCTATGTACGATAGTAAAGTATCTAATTTTGATATAGTCGATAGTACACCTTATAAAAAAGACCCTATAAAAGAGCTAGCTAATTCAGCTCATAAACATGGTTTACAACTTTTCTTTTACTACTCTCAGCTTGATTGGCATCACCCAGATTACTACCCATGGAGCCGAACAGGCCATTACACTAAGCGAGAAAAAAGTGGTGACTGGGAAAAATACCTGCAATTTCAAGATGCACAACTAAAAGAGCTTTTAACTCAATATGGGCCCATTGGTGGTATTTGGTTTGATGGTTGGTGGGACCAAGAAGACTCTAACAATTGGGATAACTGGCAACTACAACGCACTTATAAAATGATCCATGAATTACAACCAGCAACCTTAATCGTAAATAACCATCACAGATTTACTGTTCCGGGAGAGGATTATCAGGGCTTTGAACAACAGCTGCCTACTAATCAAGAACGATTAGGTGAATTACCTTTAGAAATGGCACAAACAATGAACGGTAGCTGGGGGTTCAGTTTAACTGATGATAATTACAAGACGACTAAAGAGCTCGTACAAACCTTAGTAAGTGCCGCAGGAAGAAACTCTAATTATTTACTAAATACTGGGCCTATGCCTAACGGCAAGATCCAACCAGAAAACCTAAAAACTTTTGCAGAAATCGGCCAGTGGCTCAAGGTGTTCGGTAAGAGTATATACGGTACTCGAGGCGGCCCTATTTCCCCGCAAAACTGGGGAGTTAGTACCCATAATGATGAGAGTATTTTTATTCATATTCTTAACTGGCAAGCAGATACATTAAGCATTGAGCTTGCAACTCCCATCAAGTATGCAGCTAATTTAAGAACTTCAAAACCAGTTAACTTTAAACAATTTGAGGGCGCAATTACTTTAGAAGATTTGCAGTTTGATAATGAAGAATACGTTCAAGTCATCGAGTTAAAGTTAAATGATTAACTTCTTAAGAGCTAAGGCTTAAAATCAAATATGATTGTCTAAGTAAAATATATTTAACAGTGACTGTCCTTGTAAAATTTAGGCATTAAAAAAGCGCCTCAGGGCGCTTTTTCGTGGTTAAAGAATTTGATTCTCTTTCCAAGCTTGTTCTTTTGCCATGCGCTTTTTGCGCTTATCACACGGGTCGTCGCAGTCGCAGGCTTTGTCGATACCAACAGCACCTAGGCCGCCACAACTACTGGCCATAGATTTCTTTTGCACAATCATACCGACAGCCATCGCTGCCACAATTAAAATAAGTAGACCAAATGTAAGAAGAAAAAGTGACATTGCTTTGCCCCTATCGTCAGCAATTAAATCAAGCCCAACCTGTTGGGCTGTATGTATTATATACCCAAACCACCTCAAGGTGCGAGTTTCAGTTGGAATTAAAAGCGATTTAGGCAAGGCATTGATTGCAAGCAATAGTGGTTCTATTGTTAAAATCAATAACGCAGTATAAATCGCTTTTAAACCAACCCTTTGGGCGCTTCACAGGCGCTTAGTCTCATCGTTGTTACTTCTTAAAAGGGACTGCCATTGTTGCAAAGTAACGCCTTGATATTAAACACCTGTGAAACGCTGAATTCTGCATCTTGAGATGGCTTGGGTATGCACTGCTTCTTGCCCTGCTACAAATAAGGTTTAAATGCAGGGCTTGAATAAGTTACTAAGCCATTGTCTGACTTACCAATTAAATACACTGGCAAAGCATGTTCTTCAGCATATTTTTGCGCGCGCTCCATGCCCATTACTGTAAGCGCTGTGGCTAGGCCATCTGCAGTCATTGCTGATGGGTGCAACACTGTAACTGATACTAAGTCATGACGACTAGGCATACCTGTTACAGGATCAATTAGGTGGCTATATGTGACACCATCCATTTCGTAAAAAATTCGGTAATCACCTGATGTCGCAATACCATTGGTACCAGGCTCAATCACTTTATGCACTTTACGCACGCCTGGCTCAGCATCAGGCTGTTCAATTGCAATTTTCCACGTGATGTTGTCAGGTTTAATACCCGATACACGAAGCTCACCACCAATCTCAACCATATAATTTGTCAGACCATGGCTTTCTATCACTTCAGCGACTTTATCAATACCATAGCCTTTGGCTGTAGCGGAAAACGATAGCTCTAAACCATCTATTGTTTTCATCAAACCTGCATCAGTAAGTTCTAGCTTATCAACACCAATCTTAGCAACCATTGCAGCCAATGCTTCATCACTTGGGCGTTTAGTTGGCTTTTTATCTGGGCCAAAACCCCACAAGTCAATAAGTGGCCCCATAGTGACATCTAACGTTTTTGTTGATTCACCAAGGCGAATTGACTCTGCTACCACGTTTCTAAAATCAGCGCTAATTGGCATCACCTGCCCTGCTGGTAACTGGTTAAACTGGTTAATTTCTGAATCTGGAATGTAAGTCGACATAGATTGATTTACATCTTTAAGCACTTGCTTAATTTCAGGGTGTAAATCAATACCTGCAATTTTTGAAGACTCAGCGTACACCTTTATGTGATAGGTGGTACCCATTGTCTTACCTTCAAAATAAAGCTCTTCGACCTTATCTGCTTGGCTGCAACCAGCCATGAGTAAAGTAATAGTTAGTAGAAAAAAGGCCATCAAACCTTGGCGATAAAACACTCTATTCATAGCATTCACCTTTTGGATACCACGCAATGTAGGTATAGAAATAAAAAAGCCTCGTAACACTGTGTGCTACGAGGCCTGTATTCTAACCAAAACTTATTGTTTTGTGTATGGTGTTAGCCACCGAAGTCATCTAATAAGATGTTTTCGTCTTCTACACCAAGATCTTTTAGCATGTTGATAACAGCCGCGTTCATCATTGGAGGACCACACATGTAGAACTCACAATCTTCAGGCGCTTCGTGATCTTTCAAGTAGTTTTCATAAAGTACGTTATGGATGAAGCCTGTGTAACCTTCCCAGTTATCTTCTGGTTGTGGATCAGACAGTGCTGTGTGCCATACGAAGTTATCGTTTTCTGCAGCTAAGCCATCAAAATCTTCTACGTAGAACATTTCACGCTTAGAACGTGCACCATACCAGAAACTCATCTTACGCTTAGATTTTAAACGCTTAAGTTGGTCAAAGATATGTGAACGCATTGGTGCCATACCTGCACCACCACCTACGAATACCATTTCTGCATCAGTGTCTTTCGCGAAGAACTCACCGAATGGACCAGAAATAGTCACTTTATCACCTGCTTTAAGTGACCAAATGTACGAAGACATTTTACCACATGGAAGGCTTAGGTCTCTTGGCGGCGGCGTAGCGATACGCACGTTAAGCATGATGATGCCTTCTTCTTCTGGGTAGTTAGCCATTGAGTATGCACGAATTGTTTCTTCGTCTACTTTAGACTCCAAATCGAAGAAACCGAAGTGGTTCCAGTCGCCACGATACTCTTCAGGAATATCGAAGTCAGCATATTTAACGTGGTGCGCTGGTGCTTCAATTTGAATATAACCACCTGCACGGAATGGTACAGACTCACCATCAGGAATTTGTAGTTTAAGTTCCTTGATGAATGTCGCTTTGTTATCGTTAGAGATAACCGTACAATCCCACTTTTTAACACCGAAAATTGACTCTTCAAGTTCAATTTCCATGTCGTTTTTAACATTTACCTGACACGCTAAACGGCAGCCTTCACGAGCTTCACCTTTAGAGATGTGATCAAGTTCTGTTGGTAAGATATCACCGCCACCTTCTTTGATGTGTACACGACACTGACCACAAGAGCCACCGCCACCACACGCAGATGAAACGAAGATACCTGAATCAGCTAGCGCGCCTAATAGCTTGCTACCTGCTGATGTTGTAATAGCTTTTTCTGGGTCGCCATTAATACCGATGGTGATATCGCCGCTTGCTACTAATTTAGATTTAGCACCAATGATAACTAAAACTAAAATAACAACGATAGCGATGAAAACACCAACGCCTAAGAAAATCTCATTCATGATTTATCCTCGCTACCTATTAAAGTGAAATACCAGAGAATGACATAAAGCCAAGACCCATAAGACCAACAGTGATGAAAGTAATACCTAAACCACGTAAGCCATCAGGAACGTCTGAGTACTTCATTTTTTCACGGATACCAGCAAGTAAAGTAATTGCTAGTGCCCAGCCCACACCTGAACCGATACCATAAACAACAGACTCGCCGAAGTTATAGTTACGCTCAACCATGAAAGATACCGCACCGAAGATTGCACAGTTAACTGTGATCAGTGGTAAGAAGATACCTAACGCGTTGTAAAGTGCAGGGAAGAACTTATCTAATGCCATTTCAAGAATTTGTACAAGTGCTGCAATAACACCGATGAAAGTCAAGAAACGTAAGAAGCTAAGGTCTGCTTCTGGGTAGCCAAGCCACTCTAATGCACCTGGTGCAAGAACAGCGTGGTAAACCAAGTTATTTACTGGTACTGAGATACCTAGTACCACGATAACTGCCACACCTAGGCCGATTGACGTTGTTACTTTCTTTGATACAGCAAGGAAAGTACACATACCTAGGAAGAAGGCTAAAGCTAAGTTTTCAATGAAAACTGCTTTTACAAATAAACTAATATAATGTTCCACTGCTCGCCCCTTACGCTTTTGCTTCTACTTGGTCTTTCTTGAAGGTACGAAGTACCCAAATAAATAAACCAATAATGAAGAATGCACTCGGTGGTAAAATCAATAGACCCATTGGTTGATACCAGCCACCGTTTTGTACTAGTGGGATAATATCAACACCGAATAGTGAACCTTTACCGAATAACTCACGGATGAAACCAACAGTTAATAGCACTACTGAGTAGCCTAAACCGTTACCGATACCGTCTAGGAAAGACATTAACGGTGGTGACTTCATTGCGTATGCTTCAGCACGACCCATTACGATACAGTTTGTAATGATTAGACCAACGAATACTGAAAGCTCTTTTGCTGTTGCATAAGAGAAAGCTTGTAGTACTTGGTCAACAACGATTACAAGTGATGCAATGATCGTCATTTGCACGATGATACGTACAGATGATGGGATATGGTTACGAATTGACGAAATAAACAAGCTAGAGAATGCAGTTACTAGCGTCAATGCGATTGACATGATAAGTGCATTTTTTAAGCTTGAAGTAACCGCTAGTGCAGAACAAATACCAAGTACTTGTAGTGCGATCGGGTTATTTGCGAATACCGGGCCAAATAGGACCGACTTCATTTCTTTAGTATCAGCCATTATTTCAACGCTCCTTCACGTACTTTCGCAAGGAAAGGACCAAAACCGTTTTCGCCAGTCCAAAAGTCAACTGTGTGATCAACACCGTTTGAAGTTAATGTTGCACCAGAAAGACCATCAATTTGATGTTCGTTCTTTGCACCGCTCTTCATGATATTGATTGGTAACTCTTTACCTTGCCATTTAGCAGTCCATTGTGGATTTTGAATTTCACCACCCAGACCTGGCGTTTCGTTGTGCTTGAAGAAATTGATGTTCTTAACAGTTTCACCATCGCTTTCAAGCGCTAAGAAGCCATACATAACACCCCAAAGGCCGTAACCTTGGATAGGTAGAATGATTGCATCAACTGAATCGTCTGGTTTTTTCGAGATATAAACAGGTGAATTTTTTGTCATACGCTGAATACCAGCGATGTCTTTAATTCCTTCTGCTTTTAACGCAAAGCTACGTGCTTGGTCAAACTTAGTTTTCTCGAAATCGAATGAGTTAGGATCAACACCTTCAACAAATTCACCAGTGTTCATATCTACTACACGTGCTTCGATTCTAGAATTGAACGTATCAGATACAGTACCTGACACTTCAATATCAGCCGCAGCTAAGATATTACGTTGGATATCTTGTGTTTTGTTAGCTTGCTGTAAAGGACGAAGCTGAACTGAAGCAAACGATACGATGATTGCACACACTAAACATAGTGCAACAACAACGGTTAGCGTTTTGCCGATTGATTCGTTATTACTAGACATTACGTGCCAACCTCCGCTTGATATTAGCTTGCACTACAAAGTGATCGAATAATGGTGCAAATAAGTTAGCAAATAAGATTGCTAGCATCATACCTTCTGGGAATGCCGGGTTAACAACACGGATCATTACAACCATAAAGCCGATTAACGCACCGTAAGCGAACTTACCTTTGTCAGTGAATGATGCAGATACTGGGTCTGTTGCCATGAAGAACATACCAAATGCAAAACCACCAAGAACTAAGTGCCAGTGCCAAGGCATAGCAAATACTGCGTTAGTTTCTGAACCAATTGTATTCAGTAAGAATGACGTTGCAACCATACCTAGGAATACACCTAGTACGATACGCCATGAAGCGATACGCACGTAAATTAGGAATAAACCACCGATTAATAGTGCTAGTGTTGACGTTTCACCTACAGAACCTTGAATGAAACCGTAGAACGCATTCCACCATAGTTCCATGTTGCTGTAATCAAGTGAACCAACCACTGCTTGACCAAGCATAGTTGCACCAGAGAATGAATCTACTGCAGTCCATACTGTGTCACCTGAAATTTGCGCTGGGTATGCGAAGAATAAGAACGCACGACCGGCAAGAGCAGGGTTAAGGAAGTTACGACCTGTACCACCAAAGATTTCTTTAGCGATTACAACACCAAACGTAATACCTAGTGCAACTTGCCATAAAGGAATCGTTGCAGGTAGGATTAGTGCGAATAGTACAGATGTTACGAAGAAACCTTCATTTACTTCGTGCTTACGCACTGAAGCAAATAACACTTCCCAGAAACCACCCACAGCAAACGTTACTGCGTATATTGGTAGGAAGAAGCAGGCACCGTAAAACATTTTCGCGCCCCAACCAGATTCAGCAGTTAACTCACCACCGAATAATTGGAACAGACCAACTTGCCATGTATTTGCTAGTTCAAAACCTTGTGCTAAAGCACCTGCGGCCTGATGACCAATGTTGAACATACCAAAGAACATTGCAGGGAACGTTGCCATCCACACTAAAATCATCATACGTTTTAGGTCGATGTTATCGCGAACGTGTGTTTTGCCTTTATTTACGTAACCAGGCGTATAAAAAATAGTCGCTGCAGCTTCGTAAAGCGCATACCATTTTTCGTGTTTACCACCCGGTTCAAAATGCGGCTCAATATCTTCTAGAAATTTCTTTAAACCCATCTCTCTAGCCTTCCTTCTCGATCGTAGTCAAGCAATCGCGTAGGATTGAACCATACTCGTATTTACCTGGACAAACGAAGGTACATAATGCTAAATCTTCTTCATCAAGCTCTAGCGCACCTAACGAAATTGCACCATCAAGATCACGTGCGATTAGATCACGTAATAATAGTGTAGGTAGGATGTCTAAAGGCATAACACGCTCATAGCTACCAATTGGAACCATGGCACGCTTCGAACCACCTGTTGAAGTCGTCATGTTAAATAGACGGCTTGGTGTTAGGTGAGATAAGAAGGTACGTGTTACTGAGAACTTATTAGCACCTGGTGCAATCCAACCGAATAGCTCTTTTTCGCGACCTTCAAGTAATACAGATACTTGAACATGGTAACGACCTAAGAACGCATGTGGACCTTGAGAAATAGCACCTGACAGCACTGAACCAGAAATCACACGGTTATCACCGTCTTCTAATTCGCCAGCAACTAAATCATCTAAAGATGCGCCAAGCTGAGTTCTAACTAAGCGTGGGTTTTTAACACGAGGACCGGCAAGAGAAACAACACGGTCTGTGAAGATTTCACCTGTCAGGAACAAATTACCAAACGCGATTACGTCTTGGTAACCTAAGTGCCAAACCTGCTTGCTAGCAGAAACTGGGTCTAAGTGATGAATGTGTGTACCAACAAGGCCAGCCGGATGTTTGCCACCAAACTCATGTACTTCTACTTGAGGGATTGATGAACTAGGCACTTGGCTACCAGCTTGTTTACAAACAAATACTTTGCCGTCAGTTAAACGAGATACCACAGCTAAACCAGCTTCAAATGCTTGAGTGTTTTCAGCAATGATCACTGCAGGATCTGCAGCTAGCGGGTTAGTGTCGATAGCCGTTACAAAGATAGAGCTCGGATTTGCATCCAAAGCAGCTACTTTGCTGAATGGGCGAGCACGTAGTGCTGTCCATTGACCTGACTGAACCAGTACTTCTTTCACTTTTTCACGGTCTAAGCTCGAAAGCTCATCGGCCTTGAAAGAGTCAAAGGTGATTTGCTCACTGCCATTAACTTCAATAACAACAGATTGCAGCACACGTTTAGCACCACGATTAATTTCTTTTACTACCCCAGAAGCTGGTGCAGTAAATAAGACGCCAGGGTTCTTTTTGTCTTCAAAAAGTACCTGGCCTTTTTTGACTTGGTCATCCACGCGAACATGCATGGTTGGACGCATACCAATATATTCTTCACCTAGCACAGCTACACGTTTGACGGCAGAACCATCATGAATAACTTGCTGAGGTGCGCCCTCTATCGGTAAATCCAGACCTTTTTTTATGTTGATCATACGCACTTGCATTACATTAACGGAAAGAAACTGAAAAATCGTACCAACC